>QIGM01000535.1 GCA_003230795.1 bacterium | reverse complement strand
CGCCTATATCACTTGCGAGAAGTTCCAGGCTTAGCGTCTGCGCTGAGGCTAGTGAGCTCAGGACAGCGAGTAGTAAGGCAAGAGAGAGTAAGTTTCGAGAAATGGTCTTTAGGCTTTTAGGGAATGAGTGTCGAGAAGAGTACCGAGAAGAGTACATCGAATAGTGGGCTGATTAAGGGGAAACATCTTTGCTCTAGAGTTGCTTATGTTCGCATATTTCAGCCCACAGGGGAAAGAATGCGGACGATTAGATTCATGGGCCTGAAATAAACGACTTCTATTGAAAAACCGAGTATTTTTAAGTATAAGTGTCGCCTTCATGTAGACGGAACTCCCAGAAGAATTTCGGCGCTAATTAACTCACTTAGAACGGAAAACGATGAAGCTGCTTCAAGGCAATTCGAATAACTCTTACGCACTTCTTGAGAAGGAAGGCACGATTACTTTGTACTGTGGAGATGTGCATCACTTGAGTAGCTTGGAGCAGCTCGGTGAACTGGTTGAGAAAAACGATAAAGATGTCGTCTTTGTTAACCCTTTCTGTTCGATTCGTGAGAAGGGGTATGAGTCGCATGGTGAGGAGCCCATCCTCGCGCTTGTCGTTGAGTCCGACAGGCAATTTAATATTCCAGAAATCCTCTCAGAGCTAGCCGGAGTCAAAGTTCCGGACCTACCGGAGTTTGAACCCTCACTCTCGGATGAAGATTACGCGAACGTCGCTCGGACAATTCAGAAAGAAGAGATTTATAAAGGAAATGCCGTACAGGTAATTTTCTCACGTTACTTCGAAGCAAATTGCGGAACGCTAAGTGATGAGCAGACGCTTGCGCTTTATGCAGAGTTGCTGAAAATGCGTGGGCAGTACATGACGCTTTGTTTCGTCGATGGAAGTGCTGATGGGGGCTCGCGATTTCTCGGCGCATCACCGGAGCGTCATCTTGAGATTACGCACGACGCGACCATAATGAATCCGATCGCGGGAACCTTCAGGAAAGGAGACCCCGTCAGCTTTATTGATCGTTTCGTTCGCTTCCTAATAGATCGAAAAGAAATTAATGAGCTCTTCCAAGTTGTAGACGAAGAATTAAAGATGATGGCGCAGATTTGTCCTCGCGGAGGACATGTTGAAGGACCGTTCTTGCGGGATGCAGCTGCGGTCATTCATACCGAGTACTTACTTCGTGGACTCCCTGCGAATGATCCAATTTCCGCCTTCCGCCACTCTCAACATGCACCCACACTCATTGGTGGACCACTTGAAAGCGCTACGCGTATTATCGCCAAGTACGAAAATAGTTCGCGGAGGTATTTTGGTGGTGAGATAGGAGTGCTGCGAACCGATAAAACTTTTGATAGCGCTATTCTAATTCGAACGGCGGAGTTCCTTCCGGATGGAACTGCCCGTGTGCAAGCTGGTGCGGGCATTGTTCGTGATTCTATTCCAGCCTCAGAGGCGCAAGAGACTAGAGAGAAGGCGGCATCTATGCTGCAAGTATTTAGTAGCAAACAGACACCTTCTCCAACAATGCTGACACCCATTGTTCGAAGTCTTGTCGGGCCATATCTAGAAATCCGAAACCAAGGCCTCTCTAGGTTTCTCTTGCAGGCGCAGAACTGTGTACCGGAAATTGGGCTATCTGGGCATAAGGTTTTAATAGCCGATGCCGAAGACGATTTCGTTAAGATGATTGCCCATATGATTCGTCACCTCGGCAGTGAGGCGAAGATTGAAGCGGTCGAATCGATTGATACAGAGAATCTCAATGCAGATTTAGTTATCATTGGTCCTGGCCCTGGCGATATTAATGATGATTCTGACCCGCGTATTCTCGCTACACGAGCACTTACTGAAAAATTACTCCAAGAGGGAAGGCCAACGATCGGACTTTGTCTTGGGCACCAGTCGATCGCTCGAGAACTTGGTTTAGCAGTAGAGCAGCAGTTAATTTGCACCCAAGGAATGCAGGTAGAGGTTCCTTTTCTTGATGGCCGCTCCTATCGTCTAGGATTCTACAACTCCTTCTCTCCGTGTATGCCAGAATCTCCGCCGGAGGGAGTAGAGTTAGTCTGTAACCAAGAACAGCGAGTTGTGGCGCTACGAGGAAGTAGTTTCATTAGCTCGCAGTTTCATCCAGAATCTATCATGTCGGAAGATGGCTATGAGCTACTCGCGTATATGCTACGAGCGGTGATTCCGAACAAATAATAAGTAGCCTAGTAATTATTGCGAACCGCTTATGTGGGTAAAAGTATGTCGATAGTAGCCGCCACCAACGCTGAATTAGAACTTAGTAATGAGGAGATTGAGCGAGTCGTCCAGGGTTCTCTTGAATCTGTCGGTACTTTGAAGAAAGTGCTTGTTGTTCACAATGACTATTCTCGCCATGACTTTACCGACCGCATTGTTCCGGCTCTTTACGAAGCACTGGCAGGGAAGGGTTTAGAGCGAATCGATCTTCTTAATGCCGGAGGTACCCACCGAGCAATGAGCAATGAAGAGCTGGAGGAGAAAACAGGAGTTTCTTCTGATTCTCACGCTCTTGTCGGTTCTATGTTGAATCATGAATTCGATAACTCCGATCAGATCGAGCATGTGGTTGATCTTCCATCTGAGTTTATTGCCGAAAAAACAGGCGGGCATTTAGAAAAGCCACTCTCGGTTACGATAAATAAGCTTGTATTCGATGATTATGACTTAGTAATTGCGATTAATGGAACCGTACCTCACGAGGCTTTGGGATATTCCGGCGGAACGAAAATGTTTTTCCCTGGAATATCTGGTCCCGAGGTCATTGCGATGTTGCACTGGGCTGCGGTCTTGATGGGGATTCCCGAGATTATCGGACAAGCCAAGAATCCTGCTCGAGACGTAGTGAATGAAGGTGCTAAGCATATCTTCAACAAGATGGGTTCAACTTCTGTGCTCTCACTAAATATGGTTTATACCGAAGATAGCACGCACCGCGTTGTGCCTAAGGGATTATTCGGTGGCCTAGGATATGAGGGATTTCTTGAGGCGCATGCTCTAGCTGCTGAGTTGAGCTCGAAGCTGCACATAATTTATCTCGATGAGCCAAAAAACATCGTAGTCCAGCAGTTGCCGCAAATGTACGATGAAGTATGGACAGCAGGTAAGGGTTCCTACAAGCTTCAGCGCCCAGGTGTGCTCGCGCAAGGCGCTGAGATAATATTGCTTGCGCCGCATATTGATTGTTTTCACTCAAATGCGAAGATGGATCAGGATATGCGAGCAATAGGCTACCATGGTCTCGACTATGTGCTCGATTACTGCGAGAAGGACCCTGACTTCGACAAAAATGTCGCTTCGCATGTGATAAACGTCCGTGGGCAGGGTTCTATGAAGGACGGTCAAGAGCAGTTTCCTTTCAAGGTCACGCTCGCAACAAAGATATCAAAAGAGGAATGCGAAAAGGTGGGGCTTGGCTACCGAGATCCTGCAGGCGTAACAAAAGAGGCTTTCTCTGGTCCTGGTCAAATGTGGATTGAAGAAGGCGGTCAATGGCTCTACGCGCGAAAGTAGAGTCTGGCGCGTAGCATTTGTGACGAGCGCCTAGCGCCGAGGGAAGTAGTGTTTATTCCTTCGCTTCTGCATGAAGTTTCTCTTTTCAAGTATTCGCTTATCTCGCCTAAATACGTGCGGCTCAACCCGAATATACTTACGGACTGGCTCTAGTGCTTCGCTGTTGTAGTGCGAAGAAGTTTCGAGGCCGGTAGGGGTTTTTAGTATGTACTGTGCAGATTTTTTCTCGCAAGCTGCGAGGAGGATAACGAAGATAAATAGGGCAAGGCGTAGCATCAAAATTAATTTTTCCTTTCAAGTCCTAATCTAGCCCAAGTCTTACTAAACAATTGTGATGTAAATGCGCACTTTTGTTGCGAATAATATTTGCGGCAGAGCGAGCAAATATTCTATTTTTCACGTAGCCGTAAGTGTCCGTAATTGATGGTCATACCTGACGCTCGGAAAATGGTATCGAAAATGGTATCAGTTCCCAGTAGTTATTATCGAATAGCCGAGGAATTCGTATGCGCAAGTTCATTATTCTTTCCTTTCTTACTTTGCTTCCTGTTGTCCTGGCATTTGCTGCTGTTGTCCCGGCATTTGCTGCTGTTGAGCACGATGCTGCCGCGGATTATTGTAAGTGCATGAATCCTTTGCTAACGAAAATGAAAGAGGCCCAGCGTGTTGTTCAGGGAGGCGATATGTCTGGTATGAGCAGTATGATGGCGGAGATGCAAGCGATGCAGCCAAAGGTAGAGAAGTGTTCCGCTACTCTAGAAGCGAAATACGGTGACCGGAAAGATGACAAAGAATTTGAAACCGCGGTGACCGCTGAAATTGAGAAGCGTTGTCCCGCACCTAAGTTTGGATTTGGCGGATAATTGACTTCAGTTGATTCCAAGCTTTCTAGACTTGCCGTCTATAGCTTTATTTTCTGGGAGCTTTATTTTCTGAGGGTATGAATGATTCGTAAAGCCGTATTTGCTGGAGGATGTTTCTGGGGCATGGAAGAGCTATTCCGTGCCCGCCCCGGAGTTATAGATACAGAATGCGGTTACGCAGGCGGGGAGAACGAGAATCCCACATACGAGAATCATCCGGGTCACGCCGAAGTTCTCCAGATTGAATACGATACCGAGACGGCGTCCTTCAGAGACCTGCTAGATTTCTTCTTCTGCATTCACGATCCCACGACGCTCAATAGGCAGGGAAACGATAAAGGAACGGCGTATCGTTCCGCGATATTCTTTGTCTCCGCTGAGGAGCGCGAAGAAGCGGAGAGCTTTATCGAGCTAGTAAACGCGTCAGCGCGTTGGCCAGCGTCAGTGGCTACTTCACTTGAGCCCCTAGAGACCTTTTATCCGGCTGAGGACTACCATCAGGACTATCTGGAGAAACAGCCTAATGGCTACACCTGCCACTTCGTTCGCTTCGAGTCATATTTGAGCTAGTAGCCCTTAGTCAATTTCTTCAGTTTCGCTTGCCGCAGATATCACCTTACGGTCGCTTTAGCGCATTATTTTAGAAACAGTAACAGCCTGATATCTACACAAGACTGGTATCGCTAGGTTTAAGTCGGAAATCACAAAAAACCACTTAACGGCTTGTATAAAAGGTGATATTCTTTAGAGGTCATAGTGCCTTAGGATTAGATGAGAACTTGAGTGCGGTCCTTTTTCGAGTTGGTAAAATTGTTGCTTGGTAGCCAAACAAAAGAGCAGTTATTTGCGGTGCGTCCTGCCTCCGCGTCTGTAAGTGATTCCGATGAACGCGGCGCCGTGCTTCTTGAGTGGGCGATAGTTGTAGCAGGCTTGCTCTTAGGTCTGATGATTCTCTTTGATACCGGCAATGGTCTCTATACCTATATGATGGTGTCGCATATTGCGGCTGAAGGAGCTCGCAGTGGTGGAAAAGTGCCGGCGCTTGAAGAGCCTGGAGAATATGTTGACGAAGATATCGGAGCAAGTGTTACAGATATAAAAACTTGCGAGAGTGGTAGTGGTGTGCCGGCGAGTCTCGCGTGCGGGCATTACTTGATTAGTTCTCGCTTAAGGCTAATGGCGACGACGCTTCCACTTGGGGTTGATCCTACTTTAGTCTCCATTAGTAGCGAGCTGCTTCCCGCTAGCGGTACGGCGGGGGTAGAAAATGGCACAGTTGTGGTGCAGGTGTCGGTTGATTTTGATGGTTTGTTAATAAACCTTCCTATTCGTGCGAGTAGGCAAGGTCCATATCTTTTTAGAAGTTAACGGTATGAAGTTTTTAACTCGAGATGTTTTTGGTTTGTCTTCTCGCCTGTCTGTTCAGCAGCCTGCAAGGAACGAATCCGGTGCTGCCTTGCTTGAAGCAGCCTTGGTGATAGGTGCCTTTTTTTTCACAGTCTTCGTCTTCATTGATGTCTGTCGATACTTTACTGCCCGAACTTTGATGATGAAAGGAGTTGATGATGCTGCAAGTCTAGCAGCCGTTGCTAGTAATTTCGACATTGATATTATTGGTATTATCGATGCTGCGCCGACAGGTACGAGTGATTACGATGATTTCGTCAGTGCTCGTGAGCGGGTTATCGACATGGCAGTGACGCTTCCTGGTGATACGATTGTCGGAGATCCCTTGTCAGGCGCAGCGATTGAGTTCGAGCGATACGCTATAAAAGATGAACTCTACCCTACAGGTGGCGGGGCCTTCTCTTTTTCTGAGCCTGTCGCGAATCCGATTGTTAATGCCTTAATTTTGCGGCCGGGAGAAAGCGCTAAGCGCATCGATCGCACCGGTGCTGAAACCTGGGTTCACCATCCGGTACGTTGTTCTATTCAAGCGCAAGATTTGGGGGAGGAATGCCTAAACCCGAGATTTCTCTACGAACGAACCAGGGGATTGTTGGATAAAATGCCGATTTACGTCGAACTCAGTGCCACGTTTAAGTTGTACAATCCTTTTATTGGACCTTTTCTTGAAAGTTTTCCGATTAGAGTTTCTGGGATGGCTTGGCGTGATGAGCCCGCCAAAAGCGGATTTCGTGAAGGTGCAGAGGGGCCGAATAGCGAACCAGAAGTTATCACTAATCCTGGAACTGGCACGGTCATTTGTCCGGCTCCAGAGCCCTCAAGTAGTTGTGCCGGTGGTCCTGCCTGTCACAACGGCTGTACTTGTGCAGCCTGTGGTGGGGCCTAACCAGAGTCGAGTATCGAGATATGAAGAACGAAAGAAAAGCGGCAGGTGAGATTGAGGAGTCGGGATTTATTCTAGTCTTTCTTGCGATTGCAATGTTCGCGATTGTTACCCTACTCGCACTTGCGATTGACTCAGGGCGCGTCGCCACATCTCATAGTGAACAACGGCGTACCGCTGAATCTGCGGCAATGGCAGCTCTGCAAGCTTTTCGCGAGGCGAGTGCGGCCTCGTATGCTGGACGACTCGCAGTCGCCATTAGTCGAGCCGAGGAAGTAGCGGGATTGTCTCGTAACTCCTTAGTTGGTAGTCCGGCACAAGCACAGCTTGCGGGCGGAGAGCTTGCTAGCGAGGTAGCCGGAAAGGTTCGCTCTGGAACGTATTTTCACCAAGAGCCGGGAAGTACCTGCCTAGGATACACTAAAAATGATCCTGCGGGATGCCCTTGTGGTGGTAGTGCCTGGTCTGGACCTTGTTTTCGAGACAAACTGGCAACGGATATTGACGCAACCTCAATTGAAGTGACGCTACGAACGAAGACGGATTCACCGATTAGGAATTTCTTCGGAAGGCTTTTTGGTCAGGAGTCTGTAGAGTTGCAGACAATTGGACGCGCTGCGATGGTGCCGCGAAACGGGGTCTTTGCCGTAGATCTTTCTGACAGTGTGTGCGGAAATACCCATTTCCCTCCATCGCTCGCTGCTCCCGGAAACGCCAGTTATTGTACGTATCGAGTGCTCAGTAGTGGATGTGACCCTGTCGCGGTAGGACAAAATCCTTGTTTACCGCCGAATACTTGTCAATTTGGGGCGGCTCCCAAACGAGATGAGTCGGGCTATACCATCATTACGGAATTTCCCATTACCGATGATTTGACTTCCTCCTGGGCGCCGATGGGAGATTTTCGAGGAACGAATCCTACGGTTCCCACAGTCCACTACAAAGATGACTATCAGTGTTTTGAGTTTGATACTAATGGCGACGGAGTTGTCGAAACTTATCTTATCGATGCCTTTCAGGATGCTGCTGCGGGTTATCTTGGGCCGGAGCCGTTTACCAGTATTCTCACTGGGATTAATGTTGCAGCAACAATTGTCGATGCGGAAGCCGTGGCAGGAGATAAAATAGCGCTGTTTGGATTCGACAAATACGCCGATGTTACGCAGCGCAATATCGGTGAGTCTTTTCCCCCGTCAAGCGGGTCACGACCGCAAAACGTCAGCCTCAAAAATATTATCGATTTGACTGATGTAAACAATCCGGCTTCTTTTAACAATCGAGTTACCAATCATTTATTCTTTCCGCGTGCGCGAGCGAATACGGATATTCCGAAGGCGATCATGCGCGCGAATACGGTGTTACAAAGTTTAGCGAACTTCGACTCAGCGCAGAACTATGTCGCGATGTTTACTGACGGCCTCAATACTTGCCTTCATAATGGGAGTCCGAATTGGTGGGAGTTTCTGCAGAATACTAACCCGGTTCAGCTAAATGACCTCCCTTGTCAAATCTCTGATAGCAACGCAGGCGTAAATTTCTGTGCAGGTCAGTGGAGTGACAGCAAGAGTTGGAACCATCACGACAATGGTATGCGAGAAGCGGGGTCGCTCGTTTCGGGTCATCATCCATATGACGACAATGGTCATCTAGGGGCGATGCAGGCTCTCGGCTATCCGACGTATGTAAATCTCGGGATTACGTTTCATGCCGCTGTTTTTGGGGTATTAAGTTCGCCTTATACTTCCTTGAAACGTTCGTCTGGAGGATCGGGGTGCATGACAGATGAGAATGCGCGAAAGACCGGTTCGAACTTCGTGGAGAAGTTAAGGGAAGGGCCTCCAGCGAGTTTAAATTTCTACAACCGGAGATGCTACGAGACTTTGTACCGTAACACTCCTGAATACGGTGGTCTGACTTGCCAGTATATTGGACACCATGATCTTATTTACAACCATATGGTTGTTCCTACCGGAGGGTATTTTGTGCCCGTTCGTCAGGCTTGCGATATCGGCTTGGTGGATTCTTCAGGTTTAATCCCAGGATTTGATCTCGCTCAGTGCCAAGCCGGTGATCTAGCCGATCGTCTGGATACGATGTGTGACAGTATCGGAAGTGGAGAGCCCTTGAAGGATCCTGCACTAATTGCGGCAGGACTTGTTGCTACCGATTCTGGAATTCAGTTTGATGCGGGGACCTGCGCACCATCGATTAGACCAGTTAGTCCGACCGATAATGCCGAGTCATACCGGTTGACTTGTGATGTGAGCTGCCAAACATCCGCTGAGCAGATCCAGCGCTTTGTGACAAATATCTACCGTCAGAATCCCTACGTCCGTGTGGAATAAAACAATACGAATAATACGTTAGGCAATTCCTTAAGAGAAAAGTGGAGCTAGGCGGGCTCGAACCGCCGACCTCTACACTGCCAGTGTAGCGCTCTCCCAGCTGAGCTATAGCCCCTTAGGTTAGGGGTATTGGTTTTAGTCTGGTCGCGGCGATATGTAAAGTGTTGCTTGTTGGCTGGGAGAGCGCGAAAGGAGATGGGGTGTGCCTAGCCTAAGCCGTTGAGCAGACTGGAGAGATAGATGAAGGGTTCAGGGTCTCTCGGTCTACCCGCTACTCGTACTTCGTAGTGGACGTGAGGGCCTGTGCTGCGGCCTGTGCTGCCAACTTTGCCGATTGCTTGGCCTCGGCATACTCGGTCGCCGGCTTTTACTGAGATAGACGAGAGGTGACCGTAGAGCGTTTCTATTTTGCCACCGTGGTCGATAATTACGGTTCGGCCGTAGGCGCCTTTGCGGCCTGCTTTGAGCACTACTCCGTCAGCAGTGGCGCGAACTACAGTTTTTCTTCTTACGGAGATGTCGAAGCCATGGTGCGGCTGACGACGGCCTGTGAATGGTGAGCGTCTTGTTCCAAAGCGAGAAGAAACCCTGCCCATTACGGGGCTTCCTAGGGGAAGGTTACTCAGCGTATCAATATACACATCGAGTCTTTCGAGCGTGCTGAGCAGCGCAGAAGCTTTGCTTGCTTTGGTGTCTTGAAGCGAAGGGTAAGAAGAGAACAGTGGCGAAGTGGAGAAGTCACCACCACCCATTCCTAGCTCTTCATCTGGCTTGTTGCCGTCAGTAAGCTCGTTAATTGGTAGCGGAGCGCCTTCGAGGTCAATCGCTGTATCAAGCACACTTTCTAGTGTTTGAATTCTTTCACGTAGACGGTTTTCGTATGTTCGAATTCGAATAAACTCTTCAGCAAGCAGCTGAACTTTTCGTTCTAGAGTTTCGTCAATTTCTGGAAGCGTCTCGTTTGCAGTAACTTGTGTCTTCTCAGGGCTCGCGAATTGAGTCTCACGGAGCTGTTTATTGAGATACGCTTCGAGCACCGCGAGGGACTGTGCAGACAACTCTTCGTCGGTAGGGCCGAGTTGATTGAGGCCAACGGCTACAGCGATAAGCAACGCGACAACAAGGCCAGCGTAGCGGAGCAGTCTTTTAATGCAGAAATTAAGAGTGACGCCCGCATTCCCACCTCGGAGAATCCAGATACTTACTTTATGCGGATTGATGTGTCTCGAGTCCAAAACTAATAAGTGTTTCAAGTAGTTGCTAGGAAATATCCATCGGCTCTACTGGCCCGAAAGAAGGCATTATCTAGCAATCTAGCTAGGTAAAAGCAAATACTGGGAGCGTAGCGAACAGGGGTAGCCTAGGCTTCGAACAGGGGTAGCCTAGGCTTCGAACAGAGGTAGCCTAGGCTTTGCGTAAGGAGAGAAGTTCTTTGGCGGACTCTTCGAATTGAGCCGTAACGTTTTTGCCGGCCATCATCGAGGCGATCTGCGTTACACGCTCTTTCTCACTCAAGAGCTCAATTTTACTCTCTGTGCTTTTCTTCGATGCGCTCTTGGAGACAAGGAATTGCGACTCTGCGAGCGCTGCAATTTGCGGGGCATGCGTGATGAGAATTACCTGCACTCGAGATGCAGCCTCTCGTAGCTTCTCACCGACGACTTGAGCGACAGCTCCGCCTATCCCCGTATCGATCTCATCGAAAATTTGAGTTTGAGGGCCGTAGCGTTCGTTGAGCAGAGTTTTTAGCACGAGTAAGATGCGAGAGAGCTCACCACCTGAAGCAACTTTGGCAAGTGCGCGAAAGGGTTCTCCCGGGTTGGCGGCGAGTGTGAAGCTCACCTTATCAGCGCCGTTCGGCCCAGAGTCGCAGGGCTCTATCTCAACTTTGAAGCGGGCGCGTTTCATGCTGAGATCTTTGAGTCCTTTCTCTACGGCGGTAGAGAGTTTCTTTGCGATAGCCAAGCGCTTTTCTGTGAGCTTCTTTTCTAGCAAGGAGAGGGCCTCTCTGGCCTGATCTTCTCTCTCTCTAAGTTTTTTTTCATCCAGACCGCCGCCTTCAAGCTCGGCAATCTCTAGAGCCAACTTGTCACGCAATTCAATTAGGCTATCACCGCTTTGAGAGTATTTCCTCTCAAGCCGAGCGATAAGAGCTATTCGCTCACGCAGATGCTCCAGGCGCAAAGGGTCGGCTTCAAGTGAAGCGGCGTAGTCCTCAAGGACTATCTTCGCCTCTGATATTTGAACGCTCGCGGCGTCAGCGAATTGCTGCGCCTCTTTTAGCGTTGGGTCAAGCTTCGCAGCGCGTTCTAGCCCCGTCTGTAGCATGCGTAGACGATCCTCTAGTCCGTGCTCCGAATCCTCCAGCAGTTCCAGGCACTCGCTTGCCTCCTGGCCGAGTGTTTCGACGTTTGAAAGTCGCGCAAGTTCAGTTTCCGAACCCTCTCGTTCTCCGGGTTGAAGTTCGGCCTCGCTCAGCTCTTCGAACTCAACACTTATACGCTGGTAGTGGCGTTGTTGTTCTTCTCGGTCACTTAAGAATGTTTTTAGATCGTGACGTGCTTTAGCGAAGAGTTGAAAGGCTGCGGAGGTGTCTTCGCGTAGAGACTCAGGTACACCGAATTCGTCTAGTAGGTGGATGTGGTTGGTAGCGGAGAGCAAGGTGTGTTGCTGATGCTGGCCGGTGATATCAATTAAAGCGCTTGAGATTCTTTGGAGTAGAGAAATGCTAGAGAGTGAGCCGTTGATATAGACTTTTGATCTTCCAGAGCGTTCGACGATGCGGCGAATTAGAAGCTCCTCATCAACGAGTAAAGATTCCATTTCGTCCGCAAGTTCTATTAGTCGATGCCGTGTTGATTCTGAAACATCGAACAGCGCTTCAACGGTGCATCGTTCGGCCTCGTTTCTTACTATGTCAGTTGAGGCGCGTTGCCCGGAGAGGAGGTTGATGGCTTTGAGGATGATAGACTTTCCGGCGCCCGTTTCTCCGGTAAGCACATTTAAGCCAGGCGTAAATTCAATCTCCGCCTGCCGGACAATTGCTAAATTCTCAACTCGCAGTAGCGCTAACATACTTTACCTCTTTAACGAGCGTTCATTGTGAGTGCCAGCGTCCAGTGTTGATTATACCAGTGCTGGCTACCAGTAAGCCTAGTCCCTAATCTTAGCGAGTTGCCCACTTAAGCTTGGTTCCTAGAATCTCATAATAAGTCTTCGACGGCGATTTAGCGAAGAGCATTTTGCTTTTGCTTGTCGTGATCATCACCTTATCGCCGCTTTTTAGCGGCATGCCTTCTTGCCCATCAATGGTGAGGAATACGTTTGAGCCGCTGGCATCTTCCGAGACACCAAGCGCTATCTGAGAACTGCCGGGGACTACCAGTGGGCGGCTAGTGAGGGAATGAGGACAGATTGGGGTGATCAGCAGTGCGTCGACCTGAGGGTGAACAATGGAACCGCCTGCGGCCAAAGAATAGGCAGTGGAACCACCCGGTGTTGCGACGATACAGCCATCCCCACGAATCAATGCTGCCGACTCGCCATTAACTGAAAGGTCAATGCCGTAGATTCGTGCGAGCGCCGCTTTTGTGAGAACGACGTCGTTTAGTGCCGTATAGTGTCCCGACTCTTGGTTGTTGCGAACGACCTCAACTTCTAAAATAGAACGTTCTTCGAGTTTAGCGGAGTTGTCGAGAACTGCTTCAAGGGTGCTCGAAAGTTCCTCGGAGGTTATCTCTGTGAGAAATCCTAGGGTGCCGAGATTGACTCCAACAATTATCGGTGGCCGAGAGGCAGCGTGTCGACAAACGCTAATCAGCGTGCCGTCACCGCCCATAACAACAATTGGGCTACAGGCTTCTGTGAGGAGC
>QIGM01000289.1 GCA_003230795.1 bacterium | reverse complement strand
CAGGACAAGAAAAGCCTCTCCTCTTTTTTTCATGAATGCCTTCGGCATTCCAAAAGCCACAAGCATGTGGCTTTTTGCACGACTACGTCGTGCGGGACTGTTTTTCAACAGTCCCAATGGATAGAGAAATAGTCAACAAGATAGGCCTTTTCTCAGCTGGATATTGCTCGGCGTCATAGCCGACGATGAAGCGTTGAAAATCTCTGCTTTTGAAAGGCCAGGGCGATACTTTGACGCAGCCATTTGCTAAAATTTGGTAGTTCACTTTGGTTTCCTCGCTAGAACCCCAAACGCGTGGAACCTCGACGCAGCCGGTTTTCTCTTCCTCAAAGCAAAAATCAAAGGCTAGATTGTCGCAAAAATGGGTGATTCTATCACACCACTCAAGCTGTTCCCTTGAGTAGCTGGTGTCACTAAGCCGCGCCAAAATCTTCTCTTCAATTTCTTTCGCGCAAGCAATGCGTGCAGGCGTGTTTTTGAAAGACACCAATCGTTTGACATGCAGTTTTATTAAGAGATCGGCGGTAGCATCCTCTAAATCTAGCGCTGCGCCTTTGCGTTGCGCGTTTAACCAGCGCTCTTCGTCCACGTCTGGAATCGGTGCAGTGTCAAAAGGCTCGTACCCACAGTCATGCAAGGCGATGCCGGAGAGTAATGAGTGAAAGGGGATCTGGGGTAGCTCGAAGTTTTCGTTCCCCCACATTTCGGCAAACATCCCAGCGAGACGAGCGTGTTCGCGTTGAGGAGTGATGAGAGATCTTTTTCTAGACCTAAACATCATTCCTGCCCTGGGTAGGGGGGCGGCGCAGTAGGAAAAACGAAGCGAGCGAGGTGAGTAGTATATGGCCGGCGCTTACCCAGAACCCTTGCCACTCCTGATGCTCGAGTGCGACATGCAAGAGACTCGCGAGGAGTAGTCCGCTGAGGCAAAAAATGAGCAAGGCAAGAGTGCTATTGTTCAAGATGGTCTCCCGATTATTAATAGTTATCCACAGCAGGTCATGGGTTTTATTATAGATTCCACTTGACACTGAAGGGTGACATGCTTTACAACTTTAAGATGCTTAAACGCAAAGTTAGTTAAAGCAAACTTCATTTTAGTTAAACATGAACGATTGAAGTTTGGCTCCTTTGTTTTGAAGCTCTTAGTATAAGGTCTAGCGAAGAAGAGACTCTTTTGCACTGTCCTTTAGTATGGGCCTTTCGTATTGGTGCTTTATGCACGAGAAGCGTGGCGGAGAAGTCTGCGTGGAACAATAGACCCAAACCTAAGAGTAGAGACAGTAAAATTCTCAGGTGGGGCTGAGGGGTAGACTAACTGTTTGTGACCTGACCATGTTAGTAGCTTCTTCTTTCTAGGAAGCTTCGCTGAATTCGGCCGGTTAGATTTGGCCTGTTGCAATTTGACGAGGAAGAACTAGGGGGAAGAGAAGGTTGAAAGGTTACCTTCCTCGAAGCGGTATTGAGGCGGCGGCGTTACTAGTAGAGGCTATAGAATAACGAAGAACCTGACCAGTAGGCAGCGAACCGATTTCCCCCAAAGCTAGTAGGTATTGCTAGTGGCCGTGGGGAGGCTTCAAGGAAAGCAATCTTTGCAGTATTTTGAGAGAGCTCTTTGGACTTAAAAGTAGTGAGCGGGTAGCGCCATGTAGTAGTTTTCTGGTTAGGTTTTTGGTGTACGGGCGTTAATATTCAGCGAGTGAGGTGGCTTCGAATATGTCAGTTGCCAGAGTTAGAGCAGGAAGTAGTGAAGAGGAAGAGGGTTTTGCATCATCGCGAGGGGTAAAGCCTGAGCGAAACCTTCTAGCAGCCGTGTTGGCCAGAGCGATTTGTGATGCTTTTGGTTCAGCTCAATGCGATCGTCATGTGGTGCGAAGCGCAAGACAGTGGCTGTTCGGGAAATTAACCCCAACCAGAGCATTTAGTTTTGCCTGGGTAGCGCAGCACCTGGATTTAGATCCAATTGCGTTGCAGTCGACTCTTCGAACTTACGAAACCAACCCTTTAATGCTTCAAGAGCGGCTTAGTCTGCTTAGGTAGGAGTTCTTTAAAAGGCGTTCTTTTTATATACCCCTCTTTTTCGTCAGCATTTTGCCCATACGGCAAGGGCGCTGATTTAGGAGGAGGGCGATTCAGAGGAGGAGCGTGGCCTACCGAAGGGCGCGCTTTTCAGCTTCCTCTTTGCCTGACGTCTCGCTATTTGTGAGGCTGGTAGCCCTGATTGATAGTTAGGGCATCAACGTCTGAAATTACCAAGAAATTGTAGTTTTCTCATTTAATTGCCAGGGAACCCAGTGCCTGCTATCTCCGTGCTTCTCCGGCTTCGGGCCTAAGAAGTTAAAATCAAATAGATTATTTGGCTTAAAGCTCTTGTTTTGGAGGGGATTTCAGGTGAGCGCTTCTGTTGCATATTGGTTTTCTACGAGTTAAGGTGTGCCGCTCTCAAGCGTGTGAAATAATGGCGCTTTTGAATTGAATTTTAGTTTTTCGCGTGAGCTCTGTTTTTAAAGCGAGCCACATAGATAGAATAAGAACCGAGTAAGAAAGTTTTAGTAGCAATGACCAAAGTCTTCGTAGGCAATTTTAGTTTCTCCATTGATGACGCACAGCTCAAAGAATACTTCGCTGAAGTTGGTGCCGTTGTTTCCGCGAAAGTAATGAAAGAAGGCGAGGGCGGACGCTCTCGCGGCTTCGGTTTCGTTGAGTTCTCTTCCAAGGAAGATGCGGAAAACGCTATTAAAGAACGTGACGGTGCCACATGGGACGGACGCGTAGTGAAGGTCAGCGAAGACCGCTCCGAGAGACGCGGCAGCGGCAGCGATTCGCAGGGAGCTTCAAGCTACGGGGGCTCTTCTAGTCATGGCTCGCAGGATCGCTCTGGTGGTTCCTCCCGAGACGGCGGTTCCTCCTATGGTGGTGGCGGGGATCGTGGTGGTGCGCGTCAACAAGCAACTGGATATTTTCGTGCGCAACCGCTCGAACTAGGAAACAAACGTCGCAAGAAATTAGATCCTTTTCTCGAAGACGATTCACTTGCAGTTGATTATAAGGACGCGAAGCTTCTTGGTCGTTTCATGAGCGAGCGCGGTAGAATCCTGCCTCGTCGTATGACTGGACTAAGTGCAATTAATCAGCGTCAAGTTACTCGAGCTATTAAGCGCGCCCAGCACATCGCCATTCTTCCCTATCGTCGCGACTGATAGTGTCGTCTAGATAATATAAGTAATTCGTTTATTGGTTGAGCAATGGTCGTTGCCTGAGGCTGAAGCCTAGCTGGTGCTGTGGAAAAAACCCTGATCGGGTTTTTGCTGTGTTTTGACGACTATCTCTTTGTCCCCTTCGGGGGGAACGTTCAGACGCCACGCAGGCTTGTTCTTCGTGAGTTGCGCTTTTGCCGGGCTTTTTCTTTGTTTACGCTATTCTTTTTTGTCCCAGGCGGGATCTCCGGGGATGTGGAAGACTTGTTCGTGACCTTTTGTCACTTCCTCTAGCTCTGCTGTGTCGCAGAGTTGTTCTAGTACATGTTTGATTCGTTTACCGCTCTCTTCGATTAGCTTTACGGCTTCGACTTGCTCGGTGCTGAGGTCTTCTCCGGAGCGCATTAAATAGGCGCCGCCTAGTACTGCTCCCAGGGGGTTATTGATCTCGTGGCGGAGCGTTCCTAGGAGCGTGCGGATTGTTTCCATTCGCGACTTGCGAATTTCGGACGAGAGTAATTCTTTCTCTACCTCCTGCCGTCGAATTATGGCTTCGAGGAGTGGAATGAATAGTGGTGCAGAGATTTGTCGCTTGCCGAGGAAGTGGGCAGCTCCAGCGCTGACTGCATTGGCTGGAAGTTCGGGAGAGTCATCTGCTGATACGGCAAGAACCGGCACGCCCTGAAGTGCTGAGTGCTCCAACATTTCAACCCCGCTACCGTCGGGTAGCTGCTGATCAAGGATCGCGAGTGAGAATTGCGTTGTGCTAGCATCTAGGGTCTTCTTTGCCGCAGAGATTGACTCGGCGACAGTAATATCAAGATCTTTTCGCCAAGAACGAAGCCGTAGTTCGAGTATTTTTCTAAACTGAGGATCATCCTCAAGAATAAAAATCGGAAAGGCCATTCGTTCGATTAAAGTCCCTAGGTTTCAAATTGCTATTCCGGCCATGGGGCAAGCTCCACGTGCAGCTAATAGACTAGCTCAGATACGTGCGGAAAGCACCGAGAACTAATTTGCCTTAGCTGATTCTTGGGCTTTAAGCTGTTTTAGGACCTCAAATCTCAAGAGTTCGTATGGCTGAGCTCCTCGAATAAACACACCTTGGAACTCTCCATTCTCGCCTTCTCGACGCCCAATAAAAAACGCTGGAGCGCCTTGGGCTCCAAGGCGTATTCCCTCTTCGATATCTGCGGCTATTTCCTTATTGTAGACGGTGCCTGAGTTACACTTGGCGAATTGTTTCGCATCAATCCCGTCTAGCTCCTCTGAGAGTGATTCGATGTTACCATCGATTACTTGAGCCTGCTTTTCGAAAAGCAGTGAATAGGCTTGCCAGTAGCTTCCCTGTTCACCTGCGCAATGAGCGAAAGTCGCGGCTTTCACTGCCTCGCCGTTTCCCTCTAAGGGGAAGTCTCTAAAGATAAAACGCAGTTTTCCAGTGTCGATAAACTCATTAGCGAGCGCGTCAAAGCTCGCGTCAAAGAAACTCTTACACGGCTTACACTGATAGTCGCTAAACGCCATCAGCACCAGCGGGGCTTGTTTCGGGCCAAGAAAAGGATCGTCTAGATGACTACCGTCCGGACGCCATGTTTTAGCGACGACGGCGCTTACCGCTGTGCTTTTCGGTGTCGCGAGTTGGGCGCGAATAGCGGCTACGTCAGTTTTAAGGGACTGCACCTCATGCTGTACTTGGCGCAAGGCGAGAACTTCAGACCGTAAATCAGAAATCTCAGCGTGGACCCGTTCTTGAACGGAATCAGAGCCGCAGGCCTGAAGGCTTAAGATGAGCGCGCAAGCTTGAAAGATTAGTAGGAGACGATACATTTTAACAGGCATTGTAATCTCTAGTGTTCATCAAATGGGTGAGAAAGCGAGGGCTCTCCGCGACGCATAGCACGTCTACAGAATTCGCCCCAGCATTTGCAAGCTCTCTTGCGGCTTCAAAAACAGTTGCGCCGCTAGTGATTACGTCATCAAGCAGTAAGATATGCTTATCTGCTACAATTGAGGATTTTGCCGCAAAGGCGTGCCGCATATTTTCTGCTCGTGCGCCTTCGTCCAAGCCTACCTGAGGGAGACGATTTCGTCTGCTCGAAAGCGCCGAGATTCGACAAGGAAGTTCGAGGCGTCTTCCTAGTCTGCTTGCGATAATATGTGTTGGGGAGTAGCCACGAAAATTCAAATTTCGTGGAGAAGAGGGTATGGCAACAATCATGTCCCACAGAGGTCGGCGTGTGCGAAGTCGCTCGGATTCAATGTATCCCAATAGCAGTTCGACGAAGTATCGCCCAAGCGCAATCTCTCCGTGATACTTAAAACGCTTGATTTGTAGCTCTAGTAGGTCTTCGTACGTTTGAAGCCTGTGCAGACTGTTAATCTCCTCAGGAAGCAGAAAGCAGGTCGGGCAGATATCCTCTGCGACAAATGCCGAGGTCTGTCGCTTGAAGCCGCAGCGGGTGCAGGAGTTCTCGCTCCTTGTATCTACATTTGTTTTGAGGCAGCAGGAGTTGCAAATGGTTCGCTGTAGTTGAGGGGGAATTAAGCTTGAGGGGCTACCAATTTCATTCGTGCAAACAGCACAGCGTGGTGGAAGTAAGAAGTCTAGAAAGCTCTCGAACAACAAAGCCCCGGGTTTGTAGTCGAAAGCGGATTTCGACCATCTTCCTGGCGTTTGAGATAGTGGCACAGAAAACAAGAGATACACCTTACTTGAGTAAACTAGCTTTGCTCATTTGAGCAAACTAGCTCCGCTCATTTCTGTTGGAACGTCGATGTTAAGAACATTGAGAATCGTAGGTGCGACATCTTCTAGCGCACCATCGTCTCGTAGAGTCTCGTTCTTTAGCCCTTCTCCGTAGAGGATGCAGGGAACAGGGTGTGTTGTATGATAGGTGTGGGCCTCTCCGGTATCGTATTGAACCATCTGATCGGCGTTACCGTGGTCAGCAATAATGAGCGCGGCTCCTCCCTTGCGGTCAAGGCAATCTAGGATTTTTTCTAAACATGAATCGACAGTTTCTGCGGCATGCTTGGCTGCTTCGAAGTCACCGGTATGGCCAACCATATCGCAATTTGCGAAGTTTAATATGACGACATCGCTTTGTGCATTCTCCAGTACCGTGAGGAGCTGCTCAGTAATCTCTGAGGCACTCATTTCTGGTTTTTGGTCATAGGTTGCAACATCGCGCGGAGAGGGGACGAGAATTCTTTCTTCTCCTGGGAATACCGTGTCCACGCCGCCGTTAAAGAAATACGTCACGTGCGGATACTTTTCTGTTTCTGCGATGCGTAGCTGACGCAGTCCAGTGGAGGCGAGTACTTCACCTAAATGTTGTTTTATCACTGGTGGTTCAAAGAGAACGCGAACTGGAAAGTCTTTATCGTATTCGGTCATACTGGCCACTTGCCCAAAACGGACAATCTTACTGCGATCGAAATCTTTAAAAGTTTCCGAATCGAATGTTAGGGCGGGTACGAGTTGTTTCATTCGGTCCGCACGGAAATTGAAAAAGACGACTGAATCGAAATCCTCAAGTAAGCTCGACCGGGAGCAGTTTGCGAAGTCAATAAGAATTGGTTTGATGAATTCATCTGTTTGTCCCGCGGCGTGTCGAGCGCGAATTCCTGAGAGGGCGTCGGGGAACTTTTCACCTTCTCCGAGAGTGAAGAGATTATAGGCAAGAGAGGTTCTCTCCCAGCGATTGTCCCTATCCATGGCGTAATAACGGCCAATAACGCTTGCTATCTGAAGTGTTTGAGTGGGGAACTCTTTGCGAAGAGCTTCGAGGCCTTCTTCGAACTGGCCTAGCTCTTCGATAGAGGCCTCACGTGGACGGTCTCGACCATCGGTGATGGCGTGAACGAAAACATGTTCAACGTCTTTTCGTAGAGCCTCTTTGATTAAAGCGAGCAGATGACTTTGCTGGCTGTGCACACCGCCAGTGCTGAGCAGTCCGATGAAATGAACGGCAGCGCCTTGGTTTTGCTTTGTAGCGTCGAGCACTTCAATAAGCGGCGAACACTCGGAGAAATCGTCTTTACGAACAACTCGGTCGATTCTTGTAAGCACCTGCTCAACTACTCTTCCCGCGCCGATATTCATATGCCCGACTTCGGAGTTTCCCATCTGGCCTTCAGGTAAACCAACCCGTTCGCCGTGGGTTATGAGGGTGGAATTGGGGTAAGTTGCGAGTAATCGATCCAGCGTTGGTGTGTTCGCTTCTAGAATCGCATTGCCTCTGCTTGAGGGATTGAGGCCCAAGCCATCAAGAATAGCGAGAACGAAGGGCGTGTGCTTACCGTTACTACTGTTCATCCGAATCCGATAATCGATTAAATACAAGAATGCTCATTGCAAAAGACAAAGCGCTGCACAAGCCGTGGCGCTGCAGCACTTGTCTCTCGAGTTAGGGTGTAGAAAGCGAAGGGGACGGTGGTTCCTTGCGCGTAAGTTTCTTCTTCACTCTTGCGCGCCAGCCAAGGGCCGGCGGGCCACTCACGAGAGTATTCTTACCGACCGAGCTTTTGCCCAGCAACAAACCCTCTTTTTGAATTTGAGTGAGTAGCTCCTCTAGCGCCTCGTCCTCACGACCGTCTTTCTGTAACAAGCGTGCTTTGATCACCGTGTGCGCCTTTCTTACTTCATCGTCGACCAGGGAGACGCTGCGAAGCTTCTCAAACTCCGACTTTGCTTCATCAACTATTTCTAGGCGAAGCAGCAGGCTAATGAAAAACACCTGTGCGGCGACATCAATATCTGATTTAGGTCCTTTCTGTAGAAGCGCGTTTCGGACACTAGCAACTGCTCGAGAGGGGTCATCGGCGTGGATCCACATTGAGGCAATGCGTTCGAGATAGGTCGGATCTCCGCTCTCTGCAAAGCATTTGCTCCAAAGCTTGCTCGCAGAATCTAGCTCAAGAGCATCACATTGAAGTGCTGCAAGCGCGGCTTTGGCTTCTGTGAAATCACGGTGCCTCTTTAATATTTCCTCGAGCGCAGCAACGAGCTTGCCTTTAGGCGTAAGCTTGCGGGCTTTTCGTAGCTCAAGTTCAGCGAGGCGTTTTTGCTCTTCGTCGTACTCTTCTCGAGGGATTAAGCGTAGCAATTGCTCTTGATACGTCACTGCTTCCTCAAAGCGATTGAGTCGTTCGCAGTCACTGACCAGTCTTTTCAAGGCAAAGGTGTTCTTTGGTGAAAGCTTAAGAACCATTGCCGCATTATCGAAGGCAGCAGTGTCGTTTCCTAGCTGTTCGTTTATCTCCGCGGCTGCAAGCAGAAGCTCAACGTTTTTCTTATCTTCGACTCTTGCTTCCTCAAGCACTCGCAGCGCTTCCTTAAGCTCTCCGTCTCGACGATACGTCTCGGCGAGCAACACTCGCGCTTCTATATCGTCAGGGTCGGTATTGATGATCTTCTGAAATAAGCCACGTGCAGAGTTGAAATTGTTCAATGCTAACTCACCGCGCGCTCCGGCGATTAGCTGATGGTGGTCGATGGTCTGCTTGTGCTTCTTTGAAATCTTCCAGGTATGGAGCTGAATGCGAACGCCAATAACAAAAGCGAAGAGTGCGGTGACTAACACGCCTAGAAAGAAGGTGGTGATCAGTATTAAAGCCATTGGTAGCGACCAGCTACCCGCGGGCTTGTAAAAGACTTGCGCCGGAGCGGGGTTGAGATAGAAGACGTACGAAACGATAGCGGTGAGTAGAAGGACTATCAGTAACTTAATGATTTTACCTGGCATGCGTGCTCCAAAGAGAGTTAAAGAGAGTAAGGGCAAATACAGGTCCCGCAAGCTAATTCAGACGATTCTGCCCCTGGGCAGTAAATAATCGTCGAATCAGAGGAGATAGTTGCTAGATTCTTGCTTAACCCGTCGGCGGTACAGTAGCAAAAGAGTAGGCGCATCGGTAGAGGGCGGCGGCCTTCCCTGACTTGTAAATACAGGCAGTAATTTGATAGAATATTCCCTAGGTCTATCTCCCCACTCGCTGGTGTCGCAATGAAGTCGAAGGAACAAAATTCAGGAAAACTTGCTCTGGTAGGGGACGGACTGTCCTCCAGCAATGCTCGCTGGCGCTTCTCGGCTGAGGTCAGTGAGAAATTCGAAGACCATGCTGAGCGTTCCATCCCGGATTACCGAAAAAATCATCAATTGATTCTTAAGCTCTCTGATTTTTATCTCCAAGAGGATTCCCGCTGTTACGAGATTGGTTGTTCAACCGCCTCCCTTATTTCAGAGCTGGCTTTGCGACATGCTGACTTAAATGCTGAGTTTCACGGTATCGATCAAGAGCTCTCAATGGTGGAGCAGGCACGTGCGCGTTGCGCCGAGCAGAAGAATCTAATCATTCACCAGGCTGATGCTTGCGAATTCGAATATCAGCCCGCTGACTTTATTGTGGCCTACTATACGGTCCAGTTCGTGCCTCCGAAGAGAAGACAAGTACTCTTTGATAAGATTTATCAGACGCTTAATTGGGGCGGGGCATTTGTGCTCTTTGAGAAAGTTCGTGGACCCGATGCACGCTTTCAAGACCTGCTTACTCAGCTCTACACGGAATTCAAGCTAGAGCAGCAGTATTCCCCAGCGGAAATAGTGGGTAAGTCTCGTAGCCTTAAAGGAGTGCTTGAGCCTTTCTCTACCAAGGGCAACCTAGATTTGCTCGAGCGTGCAGGTTTCGTTGACAAGATGACCATCGCTAAGAATACCTGCTTCGAAGGATTCCTCGCTATTAAGTAGCCACTTAACCGCTAAGCACTAAGCTGCAAAAATAAACCGCCGGATAAGCCGCTGCCCAGGCGAAGAGAAAGCGATTCAATCCGAAAATGTAGAAGTTTGCGAAATGAAACAGAACTGCCAGCGCGAGAAATCCGAGGCAGAGCTGCGGGCTTACTAGAGCAAGCGGAAATAAAAGCTCGAAGAGTATTATCCCCCAGGAACTGATTAGCATCATTGCGCGATTGCGAGCGCAGTTATCTACCCATGGACTTGCTTGGTAGATACTGGAGCGTAAGAATGCAGGCAGAGCGAGTCCTGCTCTCCAATTTTGTTTACGAAGTTTTACAAAGCCAGAGACGAAATAAGAGCTCGTAGTTTGTAAGCCGATGTAGAGGATGCAGCCGTAGCGAAAAGCCGAGTTCTCCGAAGAAGCAGAGGCGATTAAGAGAGCAGCGAGTACGATAATGCTCATATAATCGCTGCCTCCGTTGAAGGTGCCGCGCCAACGAAGAGCGATGAGAATTGTGCAGAAGAGCAGGAGAGCGAGAATAATCCAGTGCGAGAATAGAGTCAGCAGCAATCCGAGAATAGCCCGCGAAAGAAATAAGTAGACTACGTTTGGATATCCGAGCAAGAAGTCTAAGCCTATGCGCAGTGGACCAAGAAAAGAATACTCTTCGCGAAGTGTCTCCCAACGCCAAACGCCATAGTTACCTACTGAGGGGGCGATGCGCAGGAGTTCAATGCTTTGAAAAAGAACTGCAAGCCCAATTAAAATTTCAGAGAGGCGTTGCGCCTGTTCAAGATCCATCTCTAGCTATCTTCCTTGGGCCCATCGACCTCGTAGACGGGCGAAATAAGTACGTCGTCGAGTTGTTCCACACCTTGGTTCGCAGCCATTAGCTTGAACTGATATCGTTTAAACGAGCCTTCGCGTTGCATGCGCATTTGATACAAGACTAAATTTTGCAAGAGGCGGTAGGAGACAGAGCGTGCGAACTCTGTGTGCTCTGCCTCGCCAAGTTCGTTTACATCGTTTTCAACTTGGTTCAGTAGGCTTTGGCAGGCAAAGAGGTAGTTTACTTCTGGGTTTACAAACAGCGTCTTCCAACTCCGCTTTGGTTTTTGCCACGCTTCTTTCCATTCTCCTTCGGGTTCTACGCTTCGGTAGTACAGCATCGGCATCTCGCAAATATCTTCGTAGAAACGCCAAGACGGAAAGAAGACGCGAAAGAGGTAGATGGCTTTGCCGGGGATGTAGCGGGGCTTTAGAGAGGACAGGATTGTGATTAGGGCGAAGTAGATCGCTAGGGCTATGAGGATGGGTTCTGGCATGGGGGTAGTTTGGGGTAGAAGTATTGGTTTGGGTAGTGCGTTTTTTGGTTTGGATGCTTTTGCCGATTCGAGCGCAAGTGAGTGGGGCGGCAAGGAAGCGAAAAGCGCTGCTCTTGCCACTATCGCACAAATCGCTGAATGCTTGCTCCTCTACCGCGAACACCTTGCGCAAGAATCCTTGATTGAATCACAAGCGCCATCGTTAAGCGACTCTATAGAACAGACTAGGGAGACAAAGTCTTCTTCGACCCTTTTGTCTGGCTGTGTTGTTTAAGACGGGGAGTAAGACCTTAAGTTGGAAGAGCCTCAATTATTAGATAAGCACCATATCCCCAAGCAAAGAAAGCTTTTTAACTCCAATTAGTTGAGTTCCATTGACTATCTGTGTGTTCTCACCGGCATAGACCAGAGCACTTTCTTCTGCCAGAGGAATTTTTGTTTTGGCTTTTTTGATTTGTTTTAGAAAATCATCTCGAAATGTGGCGGAAGACTTAATTTCTATGGCGAGCAGTCCTTTACTTGTTTCAGCGACTACATCTATTTCGACAACACTGTCGGCAAAAAAATACAAATTGGATTCTCTGACCTTGTTCCAGAGATTTTTTAATATTTCTGAGACAACATAGGTTTCGAAAATTGCACCCCTTGCTGGGTGGTTTTGTAGCTGCTCGGCTTTTCTGATGCCGAGTAAGTAACAGAGCAAGCCTGTGTCGTGGAAATAGAGTTTAGGTGATTTGATTTGCCTTTTAGATAGGTTTTTGTAGTAAGGCTTAAGCCTAAAGGCAATAAAGGAAGCCTCTAAAACGGAAAACCAATTTCTAACAGTGTTTTCTGACATCCCAATGTCGTTGCTAATTGAGCGGATGTTCATAATGTTAGCGGAGCGCCCAGCAATTAGGGCCATGAAATTTTGAAATACCGATAAGTCTTTAATCGCTTGAATTTCACGAACATCTTTCTCTAGGTACGTCTGAGTATAGAAACTATAAGCTTTTGAGTGGTCTAAGGACTTGGCGACGACCTCAGGGTAAGATCCTCTGAGAAGTATTTCATTTACCGAACGGGATTGATTGTACTCACCGATCTCTTCCTGCGAGAGTGCAAGCAGCTTAACGATTGCAGTTCTTCCAGCAAGGGATTGAGAAATAGAATTTATGAGAGATGATTGATGACTGCCGGAGAGAATAAACTACCCAGCTTTTTGATCTCTATCTACAATTGTTTGAATGTATGAGAGAAGCTCAGGAACCCTTTGTATTTCATCGATGAAGCAACCGTCTTTGTGTTGTTCTAATAGGCCCTTTGGATCATACACCGCAAGCGCTCTAGTTTCTGGATCTTCTAGGTTTACTAGCGGTTTTTCCGGAAAAGCCAGTTTGCAGATCGTCGATTTGCCGGCTTGTCGAGGTCCGATTACGGTAACAACTCGGTATTGCGCGGCAAGCGACTTGAGCTCTTTTGTTAAAATTCGAGTAATCATTCGAGTATATTAGCAGGTTTTGCGCAAATCCGCGATTGGAAAGTGTATTTACTTCATTTTTATTTGATATTTTAACCGCAGAACCCCTAATCTAGTGCTTATCGAGAGATAGAGATCACGGAAGAGATCGAGCAGGTCTACTTTTGCGTAAGGGAGCTGGGTGATTCATGGTTCGTTCTTGCAGAATTCTCTTACCCACCTGAACGCTTACCTAGCCGGTAGATTATCTATGCTTATAGAGAACATTGATCCACTATGGACCTCTCTCGATGGTTTCGCGAAAATCCCAACACACTCTGTAGCTTTTCTCTCGCTTTTTTCATTTCATAACAGTTTTTCATTTCATAACAGGGAATTGCCGGGATCCGACCCTCCGCGCCCTGAGCAACACCGAAACATCATCTCCCTTTCCGTCGCCGCTAACGCGCCTCCCTTCGTTCTCATCTAATTGTTGAGGGGTATTTTGCTGCCTCCAACTTGTCTCGACCCCTGCGCGGAACGGCAGCGGGCAAGCAGTGTACATTTAAATTCGATTGGGAGGTGTCAGAATGGCATTTGATAAATGGAGATTCTTTCGGCTGTCCTTCAGCCATACAAGCATAGCGATTGCCCTGCTTGTTGGGGTTTCGTGCTCAGCTTCGCTCGCGCTTGCTCACGAAGGCCATGAAGAGGTTGGCGAATACGACCTCGACGCACCTCGTACGGTTTCACCCGAGACTGCCAAACACATCGGGCTTCGCGTCTCCGAAGTGAGCACAGAGCAAATTGAGGAGGTCATAAGAATAAGTGGTATCGTAAAGAGC
>QIGM01000030.1 GCA_003230795.1 bacterium | reverse complement strand
TCTTAGCAGGCTTCTTCTTGGCTGCTGCTTTCTTCTTCTTAGCAGGCTTCTTCTTGGCTGCTGCTTTCTTCTTCTTAGCAGGCTTCTTCTTAGCTGCTGCTTTTCTCTTAGCTGGCTTCTTCTTAGCTGCCATAATTCTTTTCCTCTATTTTGGTTTAGTCTGCGGCTGCGGTCTTCTTCGCAACTTACAACTTTGCTTTACGCCGTTCAGCCTTCCACACTACAATCGAAACTGTTATCCCCGTCTTTCTCCCTATTCGTTTTCACGAACAAAAAAACAGACAAAGCACACTTCTCAAACCACTTCTGAAAAATTAGCATATAACTATTCTTTTCCAAAACCATAAATGCCTGAGCATTAAAGACCCTGCGATTACGTACGGACAAGAATCGCAAGTGACATCAATTGCGTTCGGCAATCATGAACGACATCTCTCTTTGATGTGTTCTTCGACAAGATTTAATCAGAAAATTAATAAATCTGCCGCATTTTTTTTAATATTATCCGAACACTGGAGTATTCGCGTCGCGTTTTTCGTTTTTAAATTGCATTTTCAAACAACAACACTTGTTTGAAATTAAGATTTTCAACTTCGTAAAACGTAAAACTTAGGATTGAAGTAGCGCCGACCTCCTGCTTCGTTTTTTCCCTTGGTTTAGGGGTTTTTCGCTGTTTTTCTTTCTACGTTTACCCGTTTTCTGCTTCGTATTTCATCGATACTCTCTTACGCAAAACGCAAACAGCAATCGCTTCAACGCTTCGTTTTCTCGCTTCTAAACGTGTCAAAACAAAAATGAAAAAAATTTAGCGAAATTGCGAATTCGTAGTGAAATATTGCGTTCAAAGTCAGAAAGTTTGAAAAACACGCTACGCGTTTCTACTTTCAATAGGCACAAAGAAAACTACGTGTAGGAGTGCAATCCTTTAAACATGCTGAATTGTAGAGACTGAAGCAGTCTTGCGATCGCGTCTCTCACGCTACGGCGTTTAACTTAATTTTGGCTAGCGATCCTTAAAATCGACCCCGGTTTTGCGCAATAAGCGCAAACGCGAATAGACCGAAAAAGATGAGGTATATTAGTGTTTTATTGCTGAATGCGGTGGCTAAACGCAGCAAAATCACACGCCCTTGGCCAAAAGCGCGAGTAACGCGAATTAACGAAGATGAAAAGCGATTAAACGTTAAAACGAAAGTGTACCACGTCCCCGTCCTGCATCGGATAGGCCTTGCCTTCTAATCGCATCAGGCCAGCTTCTTTTGCACCCTGTTCGCCTTTCGAATTTAGGTAATCTTGGTAGCTGATCACTTCTGCGCGAATAAACCCTTTACTGAAGTCGGTGTGGATAACTCCCGCTCCATCCGGCGCAAGGGTACCTCTGGAGCAAGTCCAGGCGCGTGTTTCCTTAGGGCCACAGGTGAAAAAGGTAATCAAATCTAATACCTTATACCCCTGGATAGCTAATCTATCCAATCCTGAGCTCTCTAAGCCGAGTTCTTCCAAAAATGCGATTCGCTCTTCTAAATCCAACTGAGAGATCTCTGATTCAACCTTTCCAGAGATTACCACTACTTCCAAATCTCGAGACTTTGCAGCCTCCACAAGTGATTGAACATAGTGATTACTCGTCGATTCGCACCCACTCGCGACATGTTCTTCGTCAACGTTAGCAACGAAGAACATTGGCTTACTTGTAATGAGACCCAGTTCAGCAATCCCTATTCGCTGCTCGGGCTCAATATCAGCAGTACGCAGTGACGCTCCTTGATCCAAAAAGCCTTTTGCGAGCTCCAACAACTCCATTTCTGCCTTTAAAGCCTTATCGCCACTTTTGGCAGCACGAGATACGCGCTGCATCCGGCGTTCAACCGAGGAGAGATCCGCTAGAAGTAACTCTGTTTCGATTACATCAATATCTCGTTCAGGCGAGACTGAGCCATCAACATGCGTGATATTCTCGTCATCAAAACAGCGCACGACGTGAACTACGGCATCTACAGACCGAATATGCCCCAAAAACTGATTCCCTAGGCCTTCGCCCTCATGCGCGCCCTTTACTAGACCAGCGATATCAACAAACTCCACGCTTGTAGGAATGATCTTCTGGGATCCTGCAATTGCAGCAAGCTTGTCTAAGCGAGGATCGGGAACGGGCACTACTCCAGTATTTGGTTCAATAGTACAGAACGGATAGTTGGCAGCCTCGGCGCCTGCAGCAGTAAGTGCGTTGAAAATTGTGGACTTACCAACGTTGGGAAGACCAACAATACCGCAATTAAATCCCATGTATTTAACTCTCCTTTGTTTCTAATCTTTTTCGGTACCGCTTCCGTGGACCCGGAGCTCGGCAAGTGACCAATCAAACACGGACGTAGATTCAAGCTGCAACATTCGAAGCGCTTTATACCTGCGAGGCTTAAACGAAAACTTCCAAACTCTCGGTATTTCCGCGAATTCGCTATCCCTTAAATCATAAAAAATCTTTGTTTCACTAAAATCGGCAATCTCAAGCCAGATTCCTTTAGCATCTTGCCCTTCTATACGCAGCCGTCTGGGCGCATCATGAACGAAAGGTCCTAAATCCATCGTGAGGCCACTTACCTCTCTTGCCTGATTGAATACTATCTCCAGCGCCATATTGGGAGACTGGGGAGCACCGCTTCCCCAGCGGGTCTCCGAATCACTATCAAACATTCGATCAATCCACTGAGACTGAGTGCTCGCTCGAACGCTAAACTCAGAACGCGCAATGACGTCCCCTAGAGGCAACTCCCGCTCAATTTCATCAAAAGCAACATACTCACCAAGCAGCGTCTTATTGTAACGAAATCCAAACTGGCGCAACTCTCGCTCATAAAGCCGCGCTTCCGCGGGGACTAACACGACAGCCTGAGGAGCAAAATTCTCATATTCCGGTATTCGGAGCGATCGCGGCCGACCAAGCCGAGTAAACTGCACCTGCTCATTGGTTTCAAAGGCTGTTCGATAACCAATCCAGTAATTCGTCGCGATATGTCCATATCCCTTCGCAGAGAGCCAGTCGTAGAGCTCATCGTGGCTACTGGCGACGCGTTGACCACGAAACACCGAAGGCTGACCAGGCTGCGCCACGCCGCCTAGGTAGTTAGAACTTAAATTCAGCGCTAACACGCCAGAAAAAAGGAAAGTCGCCAGAATACCCCCCACTCGGCCTCTAAATTCCAGTAGGCGAGAGATCGCTACTGCAACCAGCACCGGCAAAACGGAATACAAAGGCAATAAGTAGCGCGGCGCACGCGATAACCAACCAAAACTGCTACGTGAAAATATGAAGGCAGTGGAACAAACGAAAAGCAGTAACAGGAAAAGCGAGAGAGCATTCCCGGTCGACACTCTCCTAAGGCCTACACTTCTTGACTGGAGCATCGCCAAAATAACGAGCAGTAAGGAGGCCCCGTAGAGGGAATACGCCAGAAGGGAGGCACCAGGGAAGACATCGGCGTCCGCCCAAAACCGTCGAGCCCCAAGAAGAATAGGCAGCGCTTGAGTAAGGAATCCTTCGAAATGCTTTAGGGCATCAACATCGCCAGTACCAGCAAAGAGAACATCAAAGGTGGCCCATTGCGGCTCTAGAAAGATGTTTGCGTACCAAAAGGGCAAACCACCAACTAAGAAACTTAGTATTCCAGTAACAAACCGAGAGGCCGTAGCGCGAACACCAAGCTTTGAGGGTAAAGACATCAAAAGCACGAGCCCGATGGGCGCGATATAGAAGGCAACTTGGTTATTAATCCACCAGCCAAGCCCAAGTAAGAATCCAAGCACGGCAATCGCACCTTGCGGCACTACTTTCGCCCGCACAATATCAACCGTAATGATAAGGCAGAGCGTACCGAGCGCGACGAGTTCAATAAACCCTCCTCGAGCCTTCGAACTCCATAGCACAAGCGTGCTAGGGGCAACCGCGGTCAGAAGTGCGGCACAGAGAGCAACTTTGCTTCCACAAAATCTCTTCGCAAGTAGGTAAACAAGAGCGATATGCAGCAAGGAGAAGAGAAGCGGCACTAGCTTCAAGGAGGCATTACTCATCCCGAACACTGAAAACGATGCTGCCGCGAGCAGTGCTTCGAGACTGCCCATATAGTGTTGGCCATAGTAAAATAACGGCCAAGGCTTTCCGTCGGTAACGTGTTTCGCCATCAAGCCGACAACCGCTTCATCGGACTCAATACCAAAGTCACTGGCCACCAGCAGAATCAATCGAGTAAGTAGACCAAGCAGAACAAGACCACCGAGAAGCCAAGTACTAGACCTAGACTCCTGCTTAGCCTCACTGTCGCTAACTCTTGTCATCGGTTCATCTGCCGTCACTGGCCGAACTCTCGCTAAATTCACGATACTGCTCTCTTCCTTGAATTGGGTCTCGAATTGAGCACTGCTCGAATGGGGAAATGAGAGGAACTTCCCGAATCCGAAGCAGCAAACCTCTGGTAGGCCTCGAATGTTCGCTCAGCCGTGCGCTTCCAAGAGAAATGCCTCGCTTGGGCAACTCCGGCAAGAGATAGCTTATAGAGCGACTCTGGCCGCCCAAGAAGCGCAGAAATTGCACTTACCCATGCAGCCTTATCCTTATCGGGAAGCAATATACCGCTAGTGCCAGCAACTTCAGGTATGGAGGAGTTATTACCGGCAATCACTGGAGTACCACACGCCATCGCCTCAAGAACTGGGAAACCAAAGCCCTCGTATAAGCTCGGGAACAAGAAAAGATCCGCAGCTTGATAAAGAGAAACTAAATCTTCGTCTGGGACAAAACCCAAGAGCGTCACAGAGTCAGAAATACCCAATGAGGAGATACGAGAAAGCAACAGCGGATACTGATCGTCTTTTTCAATACCACCTGCGAGCAACAATCGAAGTTTTTTCGCGTCTGGCGCCCTAGTCTTCAGTAACTCGGCGAGAACGTCACAAAGAAACGGGACGTTTTTTCTTGGGTCAATGCCGCCAACATAGAGCAGCAGCTCTTCATCCTCAGGCAGGCCTAAGCGCTGCCGTTGTTGCTTCTGAGAAATATTTGCCTGCTGATACTCACTCACCTGCTCTAGAAGACGAGGTGCAACAGCCAGGGGTGTGACCATTACTCGCTCTTCTGGGATTTTAAGCAAATCAACAACATCCGCTTTCGTCGACTCACTAATCGCGACTACGCCAATAGAGCTTCTAATAGCTTCGTACTCCAACCACCTCGCGAATTTAAAGCGAGCGTTAGGTTTGTCTGCTTTATAGAGCTCCGGAAATTTCAAAGGAATAAGGTCAAGCACGCTTACAATCTGCGGCATTACTGCACGGGCAGGAGCATCTCCGTGGGCGAAGAAATGAATGACATCAACATCCAAACTCGAGAGCCGGCGTGGAAACAGATACTGAGATTCAATAGTTCGCGCACCAAAAGGAAGATAGTTCACGAGACAACGATCGAGAGAACTCTTTTGCAGCTCCTTACTGTGAATCGGGACTAATGACAGCTCGCTACCTTCACTGGCCAAAGCTTCCATCGCGTCAACAAGTTCGCCGGTATAGCGTCCGGTGCCTCGTCCTGCATGAGCCTTAAAGCCAACCTCTGTTGGTCGAAGATCTAAACCGATACGCATAGCGAAATCCTCACCCGCGCTCGGCGACTCCTTGACGAAGCGCTCCCGAAGATCCGAGTCTTGCCTGCAGAGGATCCACCACAGTCTTCCGGAGAGCCTCTCCAAAACGCGCTTCACTGAACTCTGCGGCACGAGCCTGTCCGCGACGCACGGTGTCTTCGCGCAACTTCTGGTTCTGCAGAATTTCGTTCATTAGTTCCGCTATTTCGGAATGACGTTTTTCTTGGACTAGAAAGCCACCATCACCCAAGGTTTCAGGCACAGCGGTGGCAGCAAAGGCAATGGTTGGAACACCAAATCGCATTGCTTCAAGCAAAGGCACGCAAAACCCTTCATGCTCACTCATACAAAGATACAAGTCTGCATTTTGGTAATACGCACTTAGTTCGCAATCAGAAACACTACCAACAAAACGTACCGCATGTTTCAAACGCAGCTCAGAGACTAAGCGCCGCAACTCGAAGGAGTAAATTTCGGTATCAATATCGGCTCCAATCAACCAGAGCGTGCTCTTTTCCTCGATCTTGTGATGATAGAAGTAAAACGCCTTGATAATGTCTTCGATACATTTATTCGGGGCAAATCTTCCCACATGAAGAATATTGCGCTCACCGGAGCCGGATAGGTTTGCCGCAATACCCGGATTCGGCGCAATCTTCCACTTCTCTGTATCAAGCGCTAAGGAAAGAACTTGGGACTGTGGACAGCCCATCTCATCAAGCTCAGACCGGTTGTACTCAGAATCCGCAAGCACCACATCCATTGCGGGCAGTAATCGAGGGAGCTCTTCCCTGCCCAAGGCGAGGTTAGCTGCGACTACCGCGTTATAAGGCGCATACCATTCTACCGGCGTAAGGTTATGATAAATGAGGCCTCGTAGAATATTGGGAGTATCAAGGAGCTTTTGATTTAGTGGTGAGCCAATAGAGTAATGCAGCAGCACCGCTGTTGGGCCATCGTCTTCGGCAACTGCAAAATCGCGCCAATCGCGTGTCTTACCGATTAATTTCTCGTGGGTATTTACGGAGTAAATTTCACCCTCAATGCCCATCTCTGCCAAGACGCGTTGAATCAACAGAGCCTCTCCTGAAATCGCATCGCCATAGTTAAGCGTATGTACAAACTGATGCACTCGCACTAGATCAACTCCGCAAATTCATCACGATAATGATTAAATACTCGAGCTCCAAACACACAAACGCCAATACTTAGGACGAAGGTCATCGTCAACATAGCAGCAGACGGGAACTCACCGTGGATGAAAATTGACTGGTACATCTCCGTAAACTGAGCAACTGGATTCAACAGCATCGTAAAGCGAAATGCCTCAGGAACATTCTCTATTGGATAAAGAATAGGACAAAGGAAAAACCACAGTGTCATTACGTTACCCAAGATGTGTTGCACATCACGGTATCGAACATTAATCGCCGAGAGAGCAAGGCTAAGGCCGACAAGAAAAAGAGCCTCAATTAGTATGACTAGCGGCAAGGCCACGAAACTAACCGTCGGCAGAAGCCCGCTAAACAGCATAAAGCCGATAAGCAAAGGCACGGCGAAGAGAAAATGTATTAGGTTCGTTAAGACAGAGACTAGCGGTAAGATGTGCGCTGGAAACAGAGATTTTGTAATCAAGCTCCCACCGCCACTGATAGAACCGGTGGCCTCCAGGAGCCCGCTCGAGAACCAAATCCAGGGGAGCAGTCCAGCAAATAAGAAGAGCGTGTAGTGTTCAACGCTATCGAAGCGGATGTAGTACTGAAATACGAGAGAATATACTGCAATCAGGCATAGTGGGTTAAGAAAAGACCACACAAAACCCAGTAAAGAGCCGCGATACCTTGCGGTAAGATGCCGTGCGATTAAGGCAAAAAGAAGCGCACGAAACTTCCAAATTTCAAAAAGTATTCTTCTCATACCTTAACCACGAGAGCGCCTAGCGAACTTAACCCCGGACTCTGCTTTATCAAACTTTTCCTCATCCCCTTCAAAGCTCCACTGATGTGGTGGATTGTAGATGCCGCTATGTTTCTTTGAAGACCTGATTGAGAAATTATGAAGACGATGGTGATAATCGTAAGGAAGCCCATCCTTGGAGTGCGCGGCGACATCGAGGTAATACGAGTCTTCCAACAAGCCTAAACGCGATATATTGTACTCATAGGCAGCCGTCTGAGGATAGGTGTCATTTTCCGCAGGTAGTGGTGGGCTCACATCGTCAATTTCCGTATTCGACCCGTGAATCTCTGTACCATCTGCACGCAGAACTCCGATACCAAAAACGAGATCCTTAAGCGGCTTATTGATTTGATACGTCACGCGAACTCGAACGCCTTCCTCTCCGTGAAAAAGCCATTTATCCTCGCCCTCAAGAGTAGACATTTTCACTTCAAGTATCTCGACGTCTTTATTGCCCCAGCGGGTGCGTGAACGTCCCCTCGCGTCATCACGAGGATCTAGATTAAGCGGGAGATTCTCAGCGCTCAAGTTGCCTTCGTTTCGACGCTTAAGTTCTGCTTCTTCAGCATCTTCGACGCAGCCAAGATACTTATCGATTACGTATCGAGGCTCACCTCTTTCGCGAACCTTGCCCTTATCAAGCCATATCGCGTCATCACACCAACGTGAAACGGAGGAGAGATCGTGGGTGACAAAAATAAGTGTCTTCCCTCGTCGACGAAATTCGCTAATCGTCTCTTGGCAACGATTAATGAAGGTCGCATCACCTACAGCGAGCACCTCGTCAACTAGTAGAATATCGGGATCAGTATGCACCGCCAGGCTGAATCCAAGCCGCATATACATTCCAGAGGAGTAGGTTCTCACTGGATCGTCAATGCAATCCTCGAGCTCGGCATAACGAACGATATCATCGAAACGCGCTTCGATTTCTTTCTTCGAAAGGCCATACATAATCCCGCCCAAGAATACGTTCTCTCTTCCAGTAAAGTCTGGATGAAAGCCCGCGCCGAGTTCAATTAGGGCGGAGATAGTCCCGCGCACTCTTACAGTTCCTTGGTCGGGGTGATAGATCCCCGCAATGAGCTTTAGAATAGTTGATTTTCCAGAACCGTTTCGTCCAACAATACCGAGGGAACTTCCTGGTTCAATAGAGAACGATACGTCTGAGAGCGCATCGAAATGCGAAACTTCACCGGACTCTTTCCTATTCTTGAACCAGCCCATGACGTCGGACTTGACCGTCGTGTAACTTTTCTTCGAGGCAGTGACCTTACGAAATCGCTTTGTGACGCTTTCAATTTCGATACTACCATTTGGCATGTCAGCCACACGTGCGCCGGCACCGGCGCTAGGATCTTGCGCAAATTCTGAGAAAAACGTGGAAAGGTGCTGTCGAATACTCATACCCTAGGATGCACCGACTCAATGACCCCACGACGGATTGGGCAAGCAGAGAGCAAAACGTAACCACGCTGCTGGCGACGAGTCTCAATTTCGGCTGCGAATGAAGTAGCCGTTCCGGTGCTTTGGGTATAGTTCATCTTGACGCAACACCCCCTTAAAGTGGTCGCTTTGGTGAGGATTGTGTTTTACTAGTGGAATGCTCAGTTGTCAAACCTTCGAAATAGTAAAAGAGGAGGGTAAGTATCTAAAATACATAGGCAATTTCACACATTCTGTCTTCTCCTCTTGCTGCTTTGCTGCACCAGCACAACGACGAGGGCCGAGGAATCGCAAAACTCTATAGACCAGCCCAAAGTAGCGGCAGCAGGCACCCGCGATTTCATCCAGTATTGGACTGCATGGAAGCTTCTAAAGGCTGGAATGAACCCTTACGACGCCCAGGGCACCAAGGCTGCTCAGCAGAGTGAGGGGTTTGACCAAGAAACTGTCTTACTGCGCTCACCTCCATGGACGCTTTTCTTTCTCTCGCCTTTCCTCGAATTGCCCTTTGAATACGCCGCCAAACTTTGGCTACTCGCGAATTTACTGATGTTAGTCCTTTCGATCGGACTGTTGAGCTCCGTCTACAGTTTATCGAGAAGAGGATTCATCGCCTCCAGCCTAGGCACGGCCTTTTTCTATCCCGTATGGGAAAATATCTTATGGGGGCAGCTCTCGATTCTACTCTTGCTACTGCTAAGCGGATTCTTATGGCTCTGTAAAAACTCCCGATTCTTTCTTGCCGGACTGCTCTCAACGACTCTTAGTATCAAGGCGCACCTGCTTATTGTCGCTGCTCCGATCTTGCTGATTTTCCTCCTCCTGCGCCGAGAAAATATTCGAAGCATGATTACGGGCATTGCTGCTGGTGTCCTCGTACTGCTTGCAACTTGTCTCTTTTTCGCACCGGGCACTCTGGAGTATTGGCTTGGCAGCTTATTGTCTAGCTCCAAGGAATTCGGTGTTACTCCAGTCACAGAATGGAGAACTGCGTCTTTAATTGGATTTACCCGAGGGGTATTGCAAACAAGCGGCGAGAACGCTCCGCTTTGGCCTATATGGTATATGCCCGCACTAGGCGTGCTGCTAGCCATGGTAGTTTTTCAGAGGCCGCTAGCTGCGTATCACTGGGAAACGATTCTGCCTCCCGCCCTAGCACTCTCACTAAGCTTTGCACCTTACGGCTGGCTCTACGACCAAAGTGTTCTGATAATACTGCAAACTTGCATCATCGCTCAGGTCTACTCATTAGAGACTTCAGCTCTACTGCGACGAATCACATTGGCAGTACTTGCGTTGATTCAGGTATTCGCAGTCGTTCTCTCATTTCAAGAGAGCAGTAACCAAAGTAGCTACTTTTGGATTGCACCAGCGATGCTAGGAGTGTGGTTTTTCTCTAGGCAAAAGACTTCAAACGCGCAGTAGAGCGACTATTCAGACAGTTGTCCGTCAGCAAGAAGTTCGCTTTGCAACTCAAGCCGTTTATCCGAACGTGCCTCGACCTCAGGATGCTCAGAGCTCTGATACACCGCAAAACATAGAGTGGCGACAAGCAGCGCAAGCACTGCGACGGCCTTGTAGACTGGCTTAGCTGAGGTAGGAAAGGCGTCCTTGTCCCAATCATCCGCCATTACCGATTTTTTTGGCTCTTCGTCCATACCCATGTAATTGCCCTTTACCGATATAGTGTAACATTACCAACCGCTTAGTATGGAACAGATTACTAGCTAAGCCCCTACAAGCCAAAGTCTTTTTCCCTGAGACTGCTGCAAGAAATACCAAAAACCCTAATCTTAGAGACGGCTTATGCCGACAGTACTCCCTGTAGTGAAAGAACCTTACGCCGCAGGCCATGCTAGCTATTAAATATACAGTGTTACCTCTGACCCTAGGTATGCTCCTGCTAGGAGCACAGTCGGCGCTCGCCGATCAGTGGAGTCTTTCCGGTGACCTCGAGCACCCACCGGCGCAGCCCAACAATAGAATTATTAAATGGTGCGCCGATGATAGCGATCATGAACGCTGGGCTAGCGCGAATATTAAGCTGAAAGGCTACGCCCCCTGCGGCAAGCTCTCCTCCGTGAGCACCTGCGGAGCATCTGGACAAAGATTAATTGGCAGCACCGACGCAAAGCGACCAAACGACCATCGTGATTGCGGAGTCGGCCCTCGAATTCTCATCATAAATCATGATGAGGAAGATACGATCGATACTTCTAATGTCGCGGAAAGCCCTGAAGATATTACGCCACTCTCGAGTAAAGAACAGCAGGATCTAAAACGAGAGTTCAAACTGGCTAAAAAACAGCAAGACAGTGACCCAATGATGCAGATGCAAAAAATGGCAGATCTCCTTCTGCAGCAACTCCTGATGGGTAACGGCCAAAAGCCCAAGAGCGATAGAGAGCTCAATAAGATGCTTAAGCACGTCGATCCCAAGACTCGAAAGGCGATCAAGCAACTGCTGAAACAATACGGACCCTAAGCCCCCAATTTGTTGCGTAGCAATATCACTACAGATATACATTCTTCTCTACGTTTTCCCAGCTTGATGGTTCCTTAAAAACCCATCGAGCAACTTGTTTGCATCAAATCGAATTCAAGAGAGAAACTCCTCATGGCGACTATCCGTCCTTTCCGAGCCCTAAGACCATCAGCAGAGAAAGCCGCAGAAGTTGCCTGTGTCCCCTATGACGTCGTCTCTACTGCCGAAGCCAAAGAACTAGCAGAGGGAAAGCCGCATAGCTTTATGCGTGTGATACGCAGCGAGATTGAATTCCCTGCTGAAACTTCAGCCTATGCAGACGAAATATACGAGCGCGCGAAAGATAACTTTCTCTCACTAATTCGTGACGGGATTTTCCAGGAAGAGTCCAGCGAATGTATCTACTTGTATCAAATACAAATGGGCGAACACGTGCAGACCGGAATCGTTGCCTGCTCAGCGGTTGATGACTACGACAAAGGCGTAATCAAGCTTCACGAGAAAACTCGACCAAAGAAAGAAAACGATCGCACACGGCACGTACTAACTATCGGCGCGCACTCTGGACCAGTATTTCTTACTTACAAGAACTCCCAGAACATTGACTCCCTCGTTTCCGAAGAGACCTCACGCACTCCAGACTGTGAAGTTTCCGCAGAAGATGGCGTGATACATCGAGTTTGGAAATCGACCCAAGCAGATAAACTATGTGGACTCTTTCAAAGCGTCGACGCAACCTATGTCGCAGACGGACATCACCGAGCCGCGAGCGCATCACGTGCGAGGGCGGAACTCAAAGAAAAAAACGCTGAGCACACGGGTGAAGAGTCATACAACTTCTTCTTGTCTGTACTATTTCCTGACAACCAGCTCCAAATCATGCCCTACAACAGAGTCATCCACAGCTGCCCTCTCTCTTCCGAGGATGTGCTAGCGCGTATCTCCGAAAACTTTGAGGTATCTCCAAACTCAGAGCCTTCGCCAAAACAGAAAGGCGAGCTACGGATGTATCTTGAGGGAGTCTGGTATGGAATTAGCCCGAAGGCGTCGGTAGACCTAATGAAAGACGACCCTGTCGAGGCACTTGATGTAAGTTTGTTACAACGGGAGATTCTCACACCGCTCTTTGGGATTGATGATCCCAGAACAAGCGAAAACATCGACTTCATTGGTGGCATTCGTGGTACTGAGGAATTAGAGCGTCTGGTCGACTCCAAGAAAGCCTACTGCGCTTTCGCGCTTTACCAAGTCGATATTGACGAACTATTTCGCATCGCCGATGCTGGACTAATGATGGCGCCAAAATCGACATGGTTTGAACCCAAGCTGCGTTCCGGCATGTTAGTCCATCGCTTCAAAGACGTTTCCGCAAAATAGAAGAGGAAAACTGTTTCGGCAGAATAGCTAGGAAGACTACAATGAGTGAGCGAATTCATAATCTCAGTCCAGGGCCAGCGGTCTTACCGCTAGAGGTGCTTGAGATCGTGAGAGAGAATATCCTGAACTTCTCAGGTTCCGGCCTGGGAGTGATGGAACTCAGTCATCGCGGCAAGGAGTTTCGAAGAATTATAGATGAAGCGAATCTAACTCTACGCAAGCTCCTCAACATTAGCGACGACTACGCCGTCATTTACATGACTGGTGGCGCGACCAATCAGTTTTCAGCAGTTCCAATGAATCTGCTAAGTGAAAAAACCTGCGGAAACTATATCCTCTCCGGCGTATGGGCCCAGAAGGCAATCGAAGAGGCTAAAAGACTCGGGCGATTACATCTCGCCGGAAGTTCTAAAGAGCAACAGTACAAATGTTTACCAAAGGACATTTCGCTTTCGAACGATGCAGGATATCTGCACTTCACCAGCAACAATACGGCATGCGGCACTCAATACCTTAGTGAGCCGGAATGCCCCGCGAACGTTCCCTTAGTCTGCGACGCCTCATCTGATCTTCTTTGTCGCCCTCTCGACGTAAAAAAATACGGAATTATTTATGCAGGCGCACAAAAGAATATTGGCACCTCTGGAGTGACTCTTGTAATTATCCGCAAAGACTTGCTCGAACGAATTCCAGAAAACCTACCGCTGCTCCTCGACTATCGCAGCTATACTAATTTCGAGTCTATGGTAAACACTCCGCCTTGCCTGCCAATTTATATTCTGTGCGAAACCCTGAAATGGGTAGAGCGCAGCGGCGGAACCGCGGAAATGTTTAAGCGAAACCAAGAAAAGGCTACTCTACTCTACGATGCCATAGACAGTTCAGAGTTCTACCAAGGCCACGCCGAACCGGAGTGCCGCTCTCTAATGAATGTCACCTTTGGTTTGCACGACACTTCGCTCGAATCTAAATTTCTT
>QIGM01000207.1 GCA_003230795.1 bacterium | reverse complement strand
GCAATGAACAGAGAAGCCTACGTGGCGCTTGAACGTTCCCCCCTGAAAGGGGACAACAAAATATCGTCGTAAAACACTGCAAAAACCCGATCAGGGTTTTTTCCACCGCAGCAGCTATGCCGTGGCCTAAAGCACGCACCGTCCGCTCAACCAAAAAATACGGAAATTTTTAAACTCTTACGACGATATTCCGTCTTGTCGCTCGCCAGCCCCAGTGTTACTTTAAGTTGGTTATATCTCTACGCCCCTTAAACGGACTCCTGAGCAAACTCGCGGGCAAACTCCCGGCGAGGTAGCGTAATCCAGAAGACACGACTTCCATGAATCGAGCAGCCAAAGACCTATTTTACCTGGAGCCAGAAAATCGGGTCGAAAGAGACTCGAGAAGGGGAGACTCGGAGCAAGTCGATTCAAGTCGGTCAGAAGCCGGACCCTCTCCCTACATTCCGCCTAGCTACAACGACGGTAGCTCGACAGCGAGCAAAAGAGGTAGCTCGACAGCGAGCAAAAGAAACTTAGCTCACAGTGCTTCTTCAAACGCGGCTTCTTCAAACGCAAAAGTAAAAACGACTTTCCGCACTGGTTTCCGCACTGGCACACATGCTCAAGAGCTTCGACAGTGCATGAATCAATTGGCTGGCCTCATTGCCAATGTAACAGAGGCCTATACGGCTGCCATCTTTCTGGCCTCCGACGAAGTATTGCCTGGAGCCAGAAATGGGCAGCAGAGTCTTTCTGTGGAAGGAGTCCATACGCTAAGTCGCGAGTTTGTCCATCAGGCGAAAATCGGTTTTGGTAGAGGCCTGGTCGGCTGGACTGCCGAGAATAAGGTTCGAATTTCAGTTTGCCCCTTCGAGCACGACGCAACGACCTTGGGCTACTATCATCTCGACCAAGACCTAAAAAGCTTCATCGCCGTCCCTATTCTTAATGCGAAGGACGAACTTCTGGGCGTAATCTCCTGCGACAGCAAGAAGAGCTACGCATTCGCCAAAATCGCCGAGAAGATTTTAGTCGAGTGCGCAGCGCAAGCCGCCAGCGTGATCGAGCTCGTTGACCGAGGACACACCAAGGAAAGCAAGACGCGCGTTGTCTCGAACGACTCAATCGACCTTGCTCTCAACACACTTCGGCAGTTTAGCTCTGAAGACGCTCTCCTATCGGCAGCAGCGAAGCTCCCCGCTGACTTAATCTCTCGTGACGCGCTGGTGGTAATGACCACCCAAGAAGGCGGCGTGGGTGCCGGAAAGTTCTACACTTCCTCTGCGGAAGAGCGAATTGGCCATCGACTCCTGGACTTGGTTTGTCGGCACAAAAAAATCCTTTGCAAAGAAAGAAGCGTGCACGCCCTTCCCGTTGACGACATCAAACATCGATCGTTTCTCTCTATACCCTTTCATGTCTTAGAGAAAGAAGCCGGCTCGCTTAATTTACTAAGTCAACCCTCTCAAGATTTCTCAACTACTGAAATCATCGCTTTAGAAAAAGTCGCCGTCGTGCTCGGTCGAGAACTAGAGCACATACGCCTTCGCGAAACGGCGGCAAGGCAAACAGACCTCAATGGCCACTTAAGCTGGAAGCACTTCCTCATACGCGGCAAGGTTCGCCTTGCAGAAGCCGAACAACGCGGTCTCAACCTACGCCTCTATCGCCTCGAATTCTCAAACTTGAACGAGGTCGAGGAATACGGCGGAGTGGATGTTGCCTCGGCAGCACTTAACAAAATCCTGCGTCTCGTCGACCAGATCGCTCGCCCTCCGGCAATCAGCTGCTGCGTCTACGGAACGGCGATAGTAATTCTCTGTGAGCAAAACGAAGGTGAGCGCATCATGCACCGCTTACAGCGTTTAATAGAACGAATCGGGATAAATGATTTCCTTCCCGACGAGAGAAACCCAAGCATCAAAATTGGGGACCTGCTCCTGAAAGGATTAAAGATTGGCGCTGCGAATTTTCCAGAGGACGTAAACACCATTCCTCTTCTTTGCGCCGCCGCTCGAAAGGCCTCGGCTAGAAAAGCCTAGATAATTTTTTGGGGATATTTTTAGAGTCAATCGCACATTCAAAGCACAGCATTGGGCAATTGAAGTAACACAGTAAGAGGAAGACGTGACCACTGACCTTGTACAACACGACCTAATTCGGCCAAGCGAAGTAACACTTCGAGACACAAATACAACGAGAACCCCGCGGTTCAGTAAATTATTTGGTGGCTGGGTGTCTCAAGACATGGCGATGGACTTAGGAACAGCCAACACCCTCGTCTACATTAAGGGTAAGGGAATTGTCCTAAATGAGCCGAGCGTCGTCGCCGTGCAAGAAGAGGACGGTAGAGCGGTCGCGGTCGGAAAAGCGGCTAAGGACATGTATGGGAAAACGTCGAAAAAAATTCGCTGCGTTCGACCAATGAAGGATGGCGTCATCGCCGACTTCGAAATCACCCATCTCATGATAAAAGACTTCATCACCAGAGTTTCCACACGCTGGCAATTGCGTCGCCCTCGCCTTGTTGTGAGCATACCATCCGGCGTCACTATGGTTGAAAAGCGCGCGGTGATCGACGCAGCCCTTGCAAGCGGCGCACGACAGATTCACCTCATCGAAGAACCGATGGCTGCAGCGATAGGTTCAGGGATGCCAGTGACAGAGTGTGGCGGAAACATGATCGTTGATATTGGTGGTGGCACAACCGAGGTCGCAGTCATTAGCATGGGCTCTACTGTGTACTCCGAATCCGTTCGTATCGCTGGAGACGAAATGGATGAGGCAATTGAGAACTTCATTCGTCGTGCATTCAACCTCCAAGTTGGAATTTTTGAGGCAGAACGAATTAAAATAACTATTGGCTCGGCGATGCCAATGTCTGAAACTCGAGAAATAAAAATATTCGGCAGAGACCTGGCAACAGGAGTTCCTCGCGAAATGGTAATTGATGATGCGATAGTTCGTCGCGCACTAAAAGAGCCGGTCACTGCGATTGTCGAAGCAGTTCACCGAGCCTTAGAGCGAACAAGTCCTGAGCTAGCTGAAGACATCATTGGCAAAGGTATTTACCTCGCCGGCGGTGGCGCACTACTGGCTGGATTGCCTGAGCGTTTGAGCCTCGAAACTAGCATTCGCTTCCTACGAGCCGCTAATCCGCTAACCGCAATTGTTCGCGGCACCGGAACTGTGCTTGAGGACTTCAAAGAGATGCGGCACGTTTGTATCGCCTAGAGTAACAGCCGTTTCCTATCAAATCTCGTAGAACCTCCGTTCAAGAGCAACGTAGGCTTTTCTTTCCTGAGATACGTCAATTTTAGCTAAAAGAGCCTCCGTGGCGATTGAACGGACCCTCCGTAGGAGACAACAAATATAGTCATCAAGACACAGCAAAACCCCGATCAGGGGTTTTTCCACTGAAGGCTGTTGCCAAAGCAGAGGGCCTTATCAAATCAAAGTATTTCCGATATAATATACCCTGGCGGGAATTTTTTTCACGATGACTATATTATCCCTGCTCTTTACTAGGTCTTCTCCTCGCATGAACGCACTTTCGAAATTACTGCTCCCAGCACTCCTACTGCTTTCTTTCCACTCCATCGGCTGCGCCAAGATTTGGAAAACAGCAGCCAGCGCTCCCGAACCCCACTACTTGCGGCAAGTATTGCTTAACGTTGGTCCTGTGCTACTCAGCAAAGATAATCCTTACGTAGACCCAAACCGATTTCTATCTGTCGAAGCAAGTAAGAGCGAAACTTTGTCCGGCTTCCTAAAACACCGCGGTGAGCCTAATGCGATTGAGTTGCGATCGCGCCGAGACAGTTCACTGTTGTTAACCTTCTACTACAAAGAGCCATCTGAAATGTTTCGCCTCGGCGAAATGGGAGATCAATGGAGCATTCGTGGGCCTTTCCGTGTCGACTCACCAAAGGCGCTCGCTCTCTTGGGCAAAACTCCACGACAAAAACAAGAAGAGCGGCTGAAAGCTCAAACTGCGCAGACTTCGAGTGCAGAACGCGCCACCCCTGTCGCCGCCTTACCCATTCCTACAGCAACGAAGGAAGCGGTAAGCCCTGAAGTAGAACGCACCAAAGAAGTAAAGAAGCGCATAAATGACGCGGAACGAATCCGCAAGAAAGCCGAGATTGAACGAATTAGCGCAAAGAGTTCCTCACTAAGCGAGAAGAATATTGACGGGGTTCAAGGCGATAGTCCAAAACAAGAGCAAGTCAACAAAATCGCTCCCTTCCCTAAGGCACACACTCCGCTTCAAGGCACACTTCCACCAAGTGCCAAACCTACCAAGACGAAAGCCTCTTCAACACTAAGTTCGCTTGAGAACACGCCAGCAGAAAAAGTGGCACCAGCGAAACCGAAGCAAAAAGAAGAACCCGTGTTGAAGATTTCAGACGGAGACGTCGAGCATACCGTTGTCTACAGCGGTGAAACGCTGCGCCTCATATCAAGGTGGTACACCGGCACCGCAGAGAACGCTAAACGCATCGCTCGTATCAATAAGCTTAGAAACGCCAATAGGCTTCGGCTAAAGCAGGTAATTCGTATTCCGGAATACCTAGTCGTGCGCTTGGAGCCTTTCCCAAAATCCGAAGTAGACGACTACTTAAAGCGGTAGTGGGTCATAGCTCTACGCTAAGACTGCTTCCAAGCACCCAAGAGTTACCAAACTCTAAAGCCACCTCAGGCACAACTACTGAGGGTGCATCCTCATCAACGTGATCGGGTAGCACTATGTGATCTGCCACTTGGCGTTCGAGTAGTTCGGAAGCACCGTCGACGACCTGCGCTGGACCGTTCAACATACGATACGTTCTCGAAAGAACCATATTGCGCCATCCGAGAAAACTATCCTGCCAGTTTAAATACGTTATTGGGTCACGCTTTATCCCAAGCGTACCTTGGATGAGTTCATAGAACTCATGAAAAAAGCGGGGCGGATCAGGCAGCGGCGCCTGTCCAAAAATCGAAGATGTTGGCTGATAATTTAAAAGTAATGGGCTATCAAAACCACAAGAGAGCACTACGATATCTTTATCAGGGGGATCGACAAGTAAATACTCCTGAACTCGATCGAGGCTTAAAGTGTAGTTCCGCTCGGCGGGAGTATCCCACCAGCACACCGTGGTAAAGCTAGCGCGAAACTTACCGTCAGCCTCTAAGCCAAACTGCTGCAGGTGGCATACATGCTCCTCTGGGCGAGACCTAAGAAACTCTTTTACTTCCATTAATGCTAACCCCTAAGATTCACTACGCAAGAGAACGAAGAACTTCCACTCCTCGCTCGAGCACATCTAAACTGGCCGAAAAAGAAATGCGGAAGTGGGTATCATGTTCAGAGAAGACATGTCCTGGCACTACAAGTAGATTCTTTTCAATACAGCGTTCGACAAACTCCTGTCCCTTTCCACCAGGCGCTTTCGGAAACACATAGAAAGCTCCTCCAGGTTGAACAAACTCATACTTACCAGAAAGGCCCTCTGCGATGAAGTCTCTTTTCTTGCGGTAATCAGCAAGTAAGGAGCTAAAGTCGTGATCGATAGCCTCAAGCATCGCCCATTGGCCGATTGAATTCGCACAAACGATAGTATACTGCTGCAGCTTAATCATCGCATCGAGAAGCTCTCGATGCGCCGCAACATAGCCCATTCTCCACCCCGGAACTCCTGCCGATTTAGAGAAGCCGTTTAAGGCCACCGCCTTGTCATAGTCATGCAAACAACTTGGATGCTTAGAGTCGTAACAAAACACATCGTATATCTCATCATAAAGCAGATAGAGATCTTTAGCGCGCGCTAGCTCCACGACTTCATCAAGCTCCTCTTGCGAGCAAGCGTAGCCAGTAGGATTAGCCGGTGTGTTAACAATGATAGCTTTCGTCTTAGAAGTAATAGAAGCTTCAATTCGCTCCGCCGATAGCTTAAAATCAGGATACACAGAATAATAGGTAGGCACCGCATTAACCATGTAGGCCATATCACGGTAAATACAAAAGAAGGGATCAGGAATGAGAATTTCATCCCCTGGGTCAAGCAGGCACAAATAACTAAGCAGCAAGCCCCCGCTCACTCCCGCAGTAACCAGCACATCTAAATCATCGTTCTCAATTCCAAGCTTCTGCCGCAACTTCTGCCGCAACTGAGGAATCCCCTGAGACAAAGTATAAGCGCTACGATCCTCATCCACGGCAGCCCGCGCCGCCGCCTTCACTTCCGGAAAAGCCCCAAAGTCCGGCTGCCCAATACTCAAATTAATAGGATCCTTCAAAGCCGCCGCCAGCTCAAAAACCCGCCGAATCCCCGAAGTATCAACCGCCTGCGCTCTCTTAGAAATCATATCCATCTCCGTAATCAATCCAAGCCTATTTATAACGCAAAAAACATCCGTATGGGTATCGATTGAGTACCTCAAAAAAAACGCCAACCAAAAGCCCCAACATCCCCTTAACTCCCAACCAACCAGCAACAAACAGAGTCTTGTGCTTGCACAAGACTCTGCCCTGCAATCCCCCACTTCGACAAGCCCCTCCCCCATCCAAGCAACACTCTTCCGGCCTCAAACCTCTAACCCAAGCGACCTTGGCTCCGACTGCACGGGCGAAGGCGCGTGTTGGTGGTGATGTCTCGCAGGGAACAGGTGCGCCAGTCACCTGGCCCGGAGAGATATCACCACCAACACGCGCCTTCGCAAAATCCAATTCCAAACAAAAAAAGGCCTGGGACTAAGCCCAGGCCTAAGAAGCAACCATGACAACCTTGTCTAAGCCACTCCACCCTCTCCTTTTCGACGTCTATACACGCCCCCAAGTACCGCCGCTCCAAGCAAAGCCATAGTAGTAGGCTCCGGTACTTCCGTGGATTTATGATCTGCAATGTCTAACCACCCTTGCTGCCCTTGCCAATAGGTAAGCGCTCCTTCGTTATTGTACTCTGTGCTCAAAGAAGCAAAGGGATGGAACCATACGCCAATTGAATCATCGAAAGCGATTCCGAGCCAATTCGCCAGGCCATTCGCGGCAGGATTATCGTTAATCGCTGAAGCATCGAGTGAAAATGAAAATGTCGCACTTGTACCAGCAAGCTCGTATCCAACGGCATTTGTTCCGTTTGGAGCATCATTTGCGTTTAGCAGTGTGGGACCAGTGAGATAACTCGTTTGATTGTTCTCACCATTGTAGACATACGCTGTCAGGATGGGAGTATCGTTCGTAGCATCAAAATAGAGCAGTGCTAAATGGTCATTGCCTTTTGGATTTGGCCCGTCGCTAATAGCAAGGGTAAATCCTTCGGCAAGCTTTCCTTCATGCGCTTCAAGCACGACCTTGAGATCAAGCGATTGGCTTACGTCGTCGTAGGTAACTGAGAAATACTCAATGCTACCTGCATTTGGATTATGCTCAGGAGTTGGATTTGGATTATAGAGATAGCTTGTAGCAGATGCGCTTGAGGCACTTGCGACTAAAGCCACTCCAAGGAAAACTGATTTTACTAAGAGACTAGAAGCCCTCACAACAACACCTCATCTACGCTTCGGCTCACCTTTAATCTAGATGAGCGCCTTCATTCAAAAAATATCACTTGGCTACAGCTAGCTCCACGAACAGAACTAGAGAAAACCTTATTACATACTAAAATCATCACTCTCCTTGCCTTTGCTTCACTTTATCTCAGTGGCAACCCCGATATTCCGACTAAATCACTATCATTGTTACGAATTTGTTCCAGTTTATTACCTGCTTATGACAACTGAAGCCTCTTATTTCGCTTCTATTGTTCTGAGGGTTGAAGCAAGGAGAAAGGCTTCACGTTGTAGGCAAGAGAACAGCAGACTGGATAGAATACGATGGAAACTACTGAGGAAATTAGCGACGAATCACTCGTAGAGCTCTACCTCGCAGGTGATGAAGAACGATATTTTGAACTTGTTCAACGTTACGAAACTAAAGTCTTTAACACTGCTCTGTATCTGACGGATAAAGTCGAAGAAGCGGAAGGCGTGCTCACCGAGGTCTTTATTGAACTGTCTAAGCAGCTAAAGATTGATAACGGGAAAACACCTCTCTTTGCATGGTTGCTACAACTCACACTAGATAAGTCGGTTCACGCGCTTATCTCGGCAAACGAAACGAAGAAAGGAACGCTTCCTGATTCAATCACCCTAGAGACTCCCTTTGAAGATCATAGCGAAGCCTTTGCTCGGAGAAATGAGTCATTGAGATATGCGTTTCAACGCGCAGTTGACGAGATCTCTCCCCAAGCGAAACTGGCCTTTGTGCTAAGAGACATTCAGGGGAAGACTATTACAGAAATTGCTGAAGTTCTTGATTTGACTGTATTCGAAGTTCGCGGATTGATTCAGAACGCAAGAAGCGCAATCGGAACTCAGATCAGCCGCATTCTTGAGAAAGCAGCTTAGAGCAAGAGATACGATTAGTATCTCTCTCTATCCGCATTAGTTCCCAAATCTATAAGAAAAACTAGTTCCCAAATCTATAAGAAAAACTAGTTCCCAAAGAAGATTATTGCCGAAGAGTATCGGTCTCAGATGCGATTTCAACTGCATTTAGCGGTGCAGCATCTTCACTTTGCCCTACTCGACGTATAAAACCACGCTTAAGCATACGTCTGCTTCGTCTTAGTAAAGACTGAAAATCTAGCACATCCAAACTCATCACCGCCGCTGCATCTTTGCAGCTAAGCCCAAGGATATCTCTGAGAATAAACCCTCGCTGATATTCAATTGGTAGGCGACGTAGCGTTTCTAAAAGTGCGTCTTCATCTTTGACTTCCGCTTTTTCCTTTGCCGCTTCAAGTGTGAGAGAGGTTTCAGCTAACAATTCTTGCTGAACTGCATTTAGGACGGTATCCGCCAGGCTTAGAAGATGCACCAGTGTATGCCCTTCCGTCATTTGCTCCATGCGAAAAAAGCGCGCGAAAGTTTCAGAGAGAATTTCCTGAGATGTTTCTGAATTATCGCATTGGAGTTGGAGGTATCGAGAGAGCTTTGCGTGGTATCGCTCAATGAAGACATCAAGCGCGTCCTCATTACCTTGGCGAATTTCTCGAAGAAGACCTTTTTCTGAGACTGAGACAAAGCTCATTGTTTACACTCCGCTGTGCTGCCCGTGAAGTTTAAGGCTAGCAGCCTGGGGAGCGCTGACGTGTCACAAAAGTGTAATAACGAGTGCTAAGGATGTAATTAGAAAAGGAGAATCAGCGTTTTTTCAAGGAAAAGTTCAGAAAAGAGCGTAATTCTCGAAATAGTTTCCGCTACTTAGCTCCTTCCGCTTTAACTTTGGCACTTGAGAAGATTGATTTCAGCCTGCCTGCACTTAAGCGCTCAAAACGCATCCTTTCTACCGAAAGCACCGAATGGGCGTCTTTCACCGCTTGGTCAAGCTCATCGTTAATCAACAAGTAATCACTAAACCCAGGAGCACAAAGGGTTTCAATCTCATCTCTTGCGATACGTAGCCGACGCTTACGAACTTCTAGGTCTTCTGTCCCTCTTTCCTCAAGTCGCTTAGCAAGAACTTCAAAAGACGGAGGGAATAAGAATACGCAGACGACTTGCTTTGGGTGCAAGTTCTTGAGGCTTTGCACTCCTTGAACATCAATGGCGAGAAGTAGGTCTTTGCCAGCCGCCGCGGCGTCATCTACGTTTCGTCTCTCTGTGCCATACTGATTACCACCGAAGGTCGCATGCTCAATAAACAGTCCCTGCTCAACTCTTGCGTTAAACTCCTCCAGAGACACGAAGTGATAATGCACTCCGTCGATCTCCCCGTCCCTCGGCTCACGAGTTGTTGTAGAGATAGAGCGCATTAAGGCTCGGTCTTCTTCGGCTAGGCGACGACACACTGTTGATTTCCCACTACCAGCAGGAGCACAGAAACAAAAAAGGATGGGAGATTCGAAACGCATTTAGCTCTACTCGATATTCTGCACTTGCTCGCGAATCTTCTCGAGAATCGCTTTAGACTCAACAACATGCCGGGTCACATCAGCGCTCTGCGATTTGGAACCGATGGTGTTGACCTCACGACCGAATTCTTGCAGCAAAAACTCTAGCTTCCTTCCAGCCTGCGTGGAGCCAAGCACTGACTTAAATTGTTCGAAATGACTCTCTAAGCGAGAGAGCTCTTCGGTGACATCAACTCTATCAGCAAGCAATACCACTTCTTGCGCAAGACGCTCAGGTTCAATATTTGAAACTGAATCACTTAGTTTCTCTAAGCGTTGCTCTAAGCGCTCCTTAAAAATTATCGGCGTTGCCTTCACTTCCTTCGCTATCGCCTCTACTTCTAATTCAAGAAGCGAAAGCTGTGAACGCATTTCAGCCTCTAAGGCAGCTCCTTCGCGTTCTCTCATTTCGCAAAGTCCTTCAAGTGCCTGACTCAAGGCACTGTCTACAAGACCTTGCTCATCGTTGATTGCTTCCCGTTCATCAGCGGCAACAGTATCAAGCACCTCCCGCTTGGAATAAATCCCTGCGATGCTTTGTGCCAGCGCTTGCTTATCGGCAATACCGCTCGCTTTAAGGCTCGTCTTTATGACCGAAACATAGGAATTAAACAGTTCCTCGTTAAACGACAGCGCAAGCGTTGAGCTCTCTTGTTGCGTCCGCTGAACGCTAACCTCTACTCGACCTCTTCGAAGCGAGGAACGCACCGCTTTCCCGATATCAACTTCGAACTTTGAGTAAAGCCCTGGCAATCGACACACTACATCAAGATATCGATGATTGACTGTCTTAACTTCGACAAGGACTTCAACGCCGTCTTGCGCGGAACTGCCCTCACCGAATCCTGTCATGCTCATACAAGTCATTGGCTTATTCGAACCTCTCGATTGCCGAGTTTAGAGAATCCACCGAAACCACGGCCGTTCCAACTTCACCTACAACCACGCCCGCTGCGATATTCGCTAAAACAGCAGCATCTGAGGTTGAAGCACCCGCGGCTAAAGAAAGAGAAAACACTGCCGAAACGGTATCCCCCGCTCCAGAGACATCATACACATCTCGAGCAACCGTATCGACTTCAACAGGAGCATGCTGCTCGTCTTCTCGCGCAACAAGCACCATCCCCATTTCTCCGAGAGTAATTAACACCATCTCGGTATCCCAAACTGTTAAGAGTTTTCGACCAGCAGCTATCGCATCTGATCGTTTCTTAATTCGCATCCCCGAAGACTCTTCAGCCTCCTTGCGATTAGGCTTAATCACAGTGGCGCTACGATACATTGAAAAATTTGGCGCTTTAGGATCCACAAGAACGGCACCAGCGGCAGGGCCTGTCTTCGATCTTCCGTGAAGCGCATCGAATACGGCAGGGCAAATCGCTCCTTTCGCGTAGTCAGAGACAATGACTCCTCGCGCCTGCTTTAGCGATGCCGATACTCTGGCACCCATTTCTTTCTGATGATTCTCCGCAAGAGGTTCTGCGACCTCACGATCCACTCGCACTACTTGTTGTGCGTGTGCGATGACTCTCGTTTTCTGAGTCGTAGGTCGGCTAGAATCAACCAGGATACCTTCTGTCTCTACGCCTTTCTCAGCAAATAGCTCGACCATCTGTTGGCCCGCTTCATCATCACCAACTGCACCACAAATCGAAGCCTTCGCTCCGAGGCTAACGAGATTGTTGGCAACGTTGCCAGCACCACCAAGTCGTTTGTTCTCTTCGGTGACTGCAACCACCACCACCGGCGCTTCCGGAGAAATACGATCCACGCTACCCCAGATATAGTGATCGAGGAGCAAGTCTCCAACCACCAGCATCGGCACATCTCTAAAGCCTTGCACTACGCCAAGCAGCTTTGATTTATCGACTTTCATTTACCCTCGTTCCTTGGCTTCGCATTTTCTGCTTCAGCGAGCTTTTTCACGGAATCCAGTTCCCCATGCTCCAATTCCCTATGCTCCAATTCCCAGAGCTTGGCGTATTTCATGAAGGTGTAGAACCCTTCGTTAATCGCTACGACCAAGCCCGCTACCCCTTCTACGAAACCTCGCTTCACGACGTAGAACTTAAGCATACGAAGTATGGGATTAAGCAACAAGAGGCGCAATCCAGCGCGTTTACCCGCGCGGTATTCTTGCTCTGCCACAATGCTAGAGAATCGGTGCAACTGCTCGATCTGCTCTGCGAGGCTGCGGTAAGTATAATGTTCTAGCTCGCCGTCGAGTCTTCCAATTCGACCACTTACAATAGGCTTCTCATGCGGATCGCTGCCGCCCCAAGTTGTACAATCCTTTCGCAGAAAACGGACTCGATACTCAGGATACCAACCACCGGAACGCCACCAGCGACCGAGGAAATAAACCACTCGGTTCATCTGATAGCCGTTGTAGGCTCTAGGAACGCCTGCAACTTCGTTTTCATGCTCCTTTTCAAGAACCTCGATAATACTCTTTTGCAACTCAGGGGAAACTCGTTCATCAGCATCAAGATTAAGCACCCATTGATGGGAGGATTCTGCTAAGCCAAACGCTTTTTGTTTAACGTAGCCAGGCCAGTCACGTTGAATCAGTTTGGCGCCAGCCGTGCGGCAAAGCTCGGGGGTTGCGTCGGTGGAATGAGAGTCGATGACAATTACTTCGTCGCAGAAGCTAAGACTTTCCAAACAAGCTTCAATGTCCTCCTCTTCGTTAAAGCTAACAACGAAGGCGGTTATAGGTGCGCGTGAAGCGGCATTGAGCTCTTGGGCATTTGTTGAAGAGGGCATGCGAAGAAGATGGCCTAGATACGTGAGGTTCCTGAAGAAGCTTACAAATCAGCAGGGGCAAGCCTAGCACACCTTAGGCAAGAGCCACACCTTAGGCAAGAGGATGAGCCTTAGCCCGCAAAGCAAAAGCTACTTGCGGTTGCCAAAGGCCACATTTCCCAGGGCTAATCGGTGAAACGATATTTCACGATAGTCCAAAGCGCTTCAAAGCCATCGGAAACGCCGATTTTCTTACCTTCTTCGTAGGTTCGTCCTGAATAACTGATAGGCACTTCGTAGATTTTAAGCTTCTTCTTAGCGACTTTGGCTGTAATTTCTGGCTCGAAGTTAAAACGCTCAGAACGAATAGTGATGTCTTTAAAAATCTCTCGCTTGAAAAGCTTATACCCTACTTCCATATCAGTAAGGTTAAGATTTGTGAGTATGTTCGAGAGAAACGTTAGGCCACGGTTTACAAGGTAGTGCCAGAAAAAGAGCACTCTGTGAGGTCCGCCAAGGAAGCGAGAGCCGTAAACAACATCGGCTCTGCCATCAAGCATTGGCCCTAGTAACGCAGGGTAATCAGTCGGGTCGTATTCTAAATCGGCATCTTGGATAAGAACAAGGTCGCCGGTGCAAAGCCCGATACCGGTTCGAACCGCAGCGCCTTTTCCTCTATTTGCAGGATGGTAATCAATTACCAAGTCTTCACGATTTGCTTTGTCGATTTCAGCGAGCACATCTCTTGTGCCATCGGTTGAACCATCGTCAACCAACACAATTTGGCTGACGAGTCCGGTGCTGTCGATTCGAGCTATGATCTCTTTAAGAGTAGAGACTTCATTATAAATGGGAACTACTACGGAGAGTCCATTCGGAAATCTAGACCAATCTTGCTTGTTACTGAGGTCGCCCATAACTCTGACAATCGCTCCATGAATAGTTATGATTTACATAGGTAATACTGATTGTGCGGTAATTAACCACAAAATAAAATAAATGTATATGTTTTCTGAGAAAAAATACGGTCAATAGCTAAGTGTTTGTTATTGCTGGAGAAATTAATGCCTTAACCCGGGCAAAAACGGCCTGCCACGGGATATCTTTCATGCATTCAGTATCTAATCCTGGGCAGCGTTTTCGGTAGCATGGAGAGCAGCCAATTGCCGACTGAAGAACCAGGGATTCACTACCATATGGAGCGGAACGCTTCGGGCTGGTTGAGCCCCAGAGAGAGATAACCGGGCAGCCTACAGCGGTTGCTATATGCATAGGTCCAGAGTCTGAACCTACCGCACATTCTGAGAGAGCAAAGACCGGCACAAGTTCTCGAAGCTTAGTCTTGCCAACCAAGTTAAGGGCCACACGAGGGCCTGCAATACTAAGAATGCTCTCAGCGAACTCCTTCTCCCCGTCTGCCCCAAGCAACAAGGCACGACAGGAATAGGCACTAGATAGCTCCAAGGCTAATTGCGCATATGCTTCTGCAGTCCAAAAGCGACTTGGCCATGTGGAACCGAGAATAAAGGAAACATACCGCTGAGACGGATTACACTGCGGGTCTATCTCTTTAAGTAAGTCCTGGAGTTGCTGACGCTCCACATCATTCGGCGACAAGTCAAACTCAAGTGGCTCAAGTGAGGGTAACTTTAGCGCGTCCCCAAAATTCTGAAATTGCAAAGTCTTCGAAGAGTAATGTTCACTCTCGGCTACTTGCTCAGTATTAAAAAGCCAGTTCCCTTCACGAGAATTCTTACGATTGAAACTTAACCTCCGCGGCGCACGCGTACTCCAGGAGCTCACCCCACTCTTAAAATGGCGCTGCATATCGAGCACTAGCTCATAATTCTCCGAGCGAATCTCTCGAACAAAACTCAGAAACGCTGGGAAGCCTTTAGGGCGATCAAAGAGTTTTACTTCATCAATCGCTGGATGATCCTCAACGATTGATTTAGATATCGGCTCTACCGCCCAATGTAGCTCCGCATCAGGCCATGCGCGCTTAATTCGCACTGCAACCGGCAGTGCGCGAGTAACGTCTCCAATCGCACCCAGGAGAAGTATTAAGATTTTTTTAGGAGCTGGTTCCATTGGGCTTAGCGTGGCCATT
>QIGM01000470.1 GCA_003230795.1 bacterium | reverse complement strand
TTCTCAATTGCTCGAGCAACAAGCGCTCCTTCAATCGCATCTTCCTCGCGAAGACCAACTCGCGACATAATCGCTTGCATTCTCTCGCCACCGAATCGCTTCATCAGGTCGTCTTCGAGAGAGACATAGAATCGAGAGCTTCCTGGATCTCCCTGTCGGCCAGAACGACCACGAAGCTGGTTATCAATTCGTCTACTTTCGTGGCGTTCCGTGCCAAGAATATGAAGTCCGCCTGCATCGAGAACATCTTGCTTCGATTTCACACAAAGACCTACATACTTCTCTTGAACCTTTTGGAACTCTTCATCTTCTACGTCATGGTAGCCAAGCTCATCTGCCGCAAGAAACTCCGGATTACCACCCAAGAGAATATCGGTACCTCGACCGGCCATGTTTGTGGAAATAGTAACGGCGCCTTGTCGGCCTGCTTGCGCAACAATCTCAGCTTCACTTTCGTGATGCTTCGCGTTTAGTACATGATGAGGAACCTTATGTTCTTGAAGTAAGCGGCTTACCATTTCGGACTTGGCAATACTCGCTGTTCCCACAAGCACTGGCTGTCCAGACTCGTGAAGCGTCCCAATCTCTTGGCAAACAGCATTGAACTTCGCTCGTTCCGTGGAAAACACCACATCTGCGTGATCGTCCCTTATTAGGGGCTCATTTGTTGGAATAATGATCACATCTAGATTGTAGATTTTCTTGAATTCGACTGCTTCCGTATCTGCGGTTCCAGTCATACCTGCAAGCTTTTTATACATTCGGAAATAGTTCTGAAAAGTAACAGTAGCGAGGGTCTGGTTCTCTCGCTGGATCTCAACGCTCTCTTTCGCCTCAACCGCCTGGTGCAAGCCGTCTGACCAGCGGCGACCAGCCATAAGACGACCAGTAAACTCATCGACAATGATGACCTGCCCATCTCGTACGACATAGTCCACGTCTCTTTTCATCGTCATCCGGGCTTTTAGCGCCTGATTAACGTGATGAACGAGCTCCATGTTCTGAGGTTCGTAGAGGTTATCAATTTCAAGAAGCTCCTCTACACGTGCAACACCTTCGTCTACTAAACTTGGCTGCTTACTCTTTAGATCAACGGAGTAGTGTTCTTCTTCGTTAAGCTGACGAACAACCTGATCAGCAAGCTTGTAGGTTTCTGTCGGCTTTTCACTCGGACCAGAAATAATAAGTGGAGTTCGAGACTCATCGATAAGAATAGAATCCACTTCATCGACAATAGCGTAGTGATAATCTCGTTGGACTTTCTCGTCCAAATCTAACTTCATATTGTCGCGAAGATAATCGAAACCGAATTCGTTGTTTTGCCCGTAGGTAATGTCTGCCTTATAGGCAGCTTTACGGTCTTCCGTCTCAACCCCGTTTAAAACGACTCCCGTCGTCAACCCCAGAAAATTGTAAACAGCCCCCATCCACTCAGCATCTCGACGCGCAAGGTAATCGTTTACTGTTACGACATGAACACCTTTGCCGGATAGCCCATTGAGGTATACCGGGAGAGTCGCCGTTAAGGTCTTACCTTCTCCGGTCTTCATCTCAGCAATTCTTCCACTGTGCAGCACGCTTCCTCCAACAAGCTGCACATCGAAGTGTCTCATTCCCAAGACACGCACCGCCGCTTCGCGGACGGTAGCAAAGGCTTCTGGTAAAATATCATCGAGAGAAGCGCCGTTCTCGAGCTTCTGTTTAAATTCATTCGTCTTCGCTTGAAGCTCAGTATCGCTCAATGCCTTCACGGCAGGCTCAATCGAGTTGATGACCTCAACAAGTGGCTGCAGCTTACGAATTTCTCGTTCGTTTTTTGAACCGACTATTTTTTTGAATGGGTTAAGCATGAATTTCTTATATAGTCGTCACAAGTTAAAATTCCCGTTTTGGGGGTTCAGCAGTAGTCGTTGCTTGGGGCTATAGCGTAGCCGCTGCGGTGGAAAAACCCTGATCGGGTTTTGCAGTGTCTTGACGACTATATTCTTTATCCCCTTCAGGGGGAACGTTCAAGCGCCACGTAGGCTTTTCTTTTGCTCAAACCCCTATAAGTGGTGACCCTCTTCTATAATGGGCAGTTTTCCTTTTCGCGAAAAGACTTCGGACAATTCTGAGCCAGCGACCGGCGCTCCTCCAGTGATTTGGCGCCAGGCCGAGGAACTCTCCATGCACATATAGACAGGGAGTTCTTTGCGTATAGCCATGAGCTCATCGCGAACGAAGTGAAGCATACGAAAACGTAGCGGTTGAACATAGCGAATCTTGCGATCCTTGGCGAGAAACTGTTCCCCAAAGGGTATTTTACTCTCCGGAAAGCGGGCTAGCATCATATCTTGCAGATCAGAACGATACCGTAGCGTTGAAATACTAACCCAAGCTACGCGCTCGGCTGGTATTCGAGAGAAGATAGATTGTACGGTATCCCGATATTCATCCTCCCAGCCTTCGAAATGCACAAGGGGGTCAAAATGAAAGCCTACACGGTATCCAGCCTCAACCACCTTCTCAGCAGCAGCAATTCGTTGCTCAAGAGAGGCCGTGGAACGCTCGTCTTTCTCAGTTACCGACTTCGCATTCACTGACCAAGAAACAACGGTTTTCCCAAGATGCTCATTTCTTAAAGTAAGCAAATTCTCGACGTAATCATCCTTGGACTTCAGTTCAAGTAATACATTGGGGATACGAGCAAAGAAAGGAACTAGCTCAAGAGTTTGCTCACTTAGATCATCCCAAACCAAACTATCGATAAGCTCACCGGTGCCTACTCGAAACATTCGATTCGGTTCCGCGCTAGCACGCGTTTCGATTTCTGAAAGCATTTCTTGAATATTGGTATAGAGCTTTAAGGTAGGATTTCTTTTAAGGTACGACTGCAGGTAACAATAGGTGCAATCAAAAGGGCAGCCTTCACCTGGATTTACAATCCAAAGATTACAGCAAACATGCCCGCTGGTTCCGGGACAGGCTTTTAACCAAGAGCCGCTATGACGCTGAAGCAAGAGCGTGCGTTTACCCTTGGTAAATCGCTCGGCATCCGAACTATCCCCAGCGGTGTCGGCTGCTAAAGGGTCTCCTTTTTCCGATAAAATCGAGATTTCTGCATGCCCTTCGAGCTTGCTCATTAAGCGCTTCGCAAGGGGATCCGCGAGCGACTCCTCTCTTACTAGCAGCTTCTCAGGCCAAAATGCGCTTCTGTCTCGTCCATCGTAAGTCAACTTGAGTGACCCCCGAGAATATCGAATACCGCTTTCGTAGAGGGGTGCTTTGCCAATTGTTTGATTCGAGCGGCAAGTTGCTCTAAATCCTTTGGAGAGCGCGCAGATATCTCAAGAGAGACACTGTCTCCTTCGAGATCTTCCGGAAGCGAAAGACGAAGACCACACTCTTTTCGCAGCTGGGCTTGATGTGCACTCAGCGAATCTCGAATTTTCTTCATCTCAGGAAAGCGAGTTTCTTCGAGCAAGGCACGTAAAAGCTTCTGTTTCTCTTTTCGATTTACGCCCTCTCTCTCTAGAATCGCAAGAAGCTCCTCTGATGAAAGTACGGAGTGTAGCGACACTCCATCGCGAGCAGCAATTTCTACTGAAAGACGAAGAAGCTCTTGAAGAGTGTTTGCGCTGGGACTCAGAGCAAGGATCGCGCAAAGCGCCTCTTGCTCATCAACTCCAAGCGCCTCAAGACGTTCTCGAAGTGAACCTCCGACATGCTTCTCTTCAACGTACTGCTTCAAGCTACCTAACATCATATAGTAATCACAGAATGAATTCTTCGTTCCTTCACGTTGGTATTTAGCACCAATAGCAATCTAAAAAGAAGAGCCTCCGAAGAGCCTCCGTGGCGACTGAACGGACCCTCCGGTAGGAGACATAGGGGATAGTCATCAAGACACTGCAAAAACCCGATTAGGGTTTTTTCCACTGAAGGCTGAGGCCAGAGCAGCGAATTTTCTCAAATCAAAGTACTTCCATCTACACCCTAAACCGTCGAGAATTTCTCTTCTAGATGACTATCCAGCCTCCGTGGCGACTGAACGGACCCTCCGGTAGGAGACATAGGGGAATAGTCATCAAAACACGGGGAAACCCGATCAGGGTTTTCTCCACCGAAGGCTGATGCTAGAGCAGGGGATTTTCTCAAACCAAAGAATTGCCGCTACAGCGAAAGCCATCGAGATTTTCTCTTCTAGATGACTATTTCATTAACGTTTCAAACGGAAATGTTCAATAATCGCATCGGAAAACTCTCCGAAGCTGCTGATCACCGCTTGAGAGCAAGTAAGGCCGTCTTTACCCCATATTTCAGACTGAAAAGGTAGGTAGGCAAGCTCCGTCAGACCGTATGAGGCAGAAACTTTCCGTAGGGTCTCTCGATTACTTCCGATAGCCGGCCCCTCACTCAGGTCATTCATCCCCTGCGAATTTACTTCGCTTAGAGCGTACCCAAACGTCGTAATCCCTCTGGAGCGCAGTAGCTCAATTGAAAGCAGTGAATGATTAATGCAACCAAGTCGAGATCCAATCACAAGCACAGTGGAGGCACCAAGCTCCTTTGATAGATCAGCAAAGGAGTAGCCATCGACTAGAGGAACCATTAGACCGCCAGCACCTTCTACGATGAGCAATTCACAGGACTTCGCAGTCGTTTGAATGTTCTCGATAAGTTGTTTCAGGTCTATAGGTCGTGATTCAATTTCAGCCGCAACATTTGGCGCTACCGGAGTTCGGTAGCGATACGGTACAACCTCTTCGATTGCTTGATGTGATTCGGCATTAGCTAAAAGACGTTGAGCATCCTGGGCGTGGAGTTCGCCATTATCTTGCTCACTACAACCCGTCTCCACTGGCTTCATCACCTTTAGCCCAACTCCCTCAGCTCGTAGGCTTTGCGCAAGCGCGCAGGATACAACCGTTTTTCCGACACCCGTATCAGTGCCCGTAACAAAAACGATATTAGGATTCGGTAATGTCACGAATGGACTCGGCGCTTGTTGTGACAAGTTTTTCAAGACGAGTGCTATCCATCGTCAAGGCAGGCATAAGTATAATGCAGTTACCCAAAGGCCTGATGAGTACTCCACGCTCACGCGCTGCCATCGCAATTTTAGCACCAACGCGCTGGTTCGCAGCATATGCACAACGCTTACCAGGATGTTCCGTAAGTTCAATCGCAACCATCAGCCCACATCTCCTGATTTCGTCCACGTGCAACAAACCAGAAATATGCTCATCCAAGAGGCGCTTCAACTCCTCTGCCGAAGCATTTACCTGCCCAAGAATCTTCTGATCACTGAGCATTTCTAGATTTTTCGTAGAAACTCGTGCGGCTAAAGGGTTTCCTGAAAAAGTCTGGCCGAAAAAGAACGTCCTCAACTCCTCTGGCTCACCAAGAAAGCCTTGAAAAATCTCTTCAGTGGCAATCGCTGCCGAAATTGGCAGATACCCAGCGGATAAGCCCTTTCCCATGACAAGTATGTCCGGTGAAACCTCTGCCTGCTCGATAGCAAAAAGAGTCCCAGTCTTACCAAAGCCAGTGGCAACTTCGTCCGCAATAACTAAGACCTCATGCTTTCGGCAAAGTTGAATTAGTTCGCGCAAATATTGAGCCGGGTGAGTCCATATACCTGCAGCTCCCTGTACCAGTGGCTCGATAATAAAACCGGCAATGGTGTCGCCGTCTTTCTCGAGCACTCCTTGTGCGATTTTAAGACTTTTCTCACATGCGGCAGACTCGCTCAGTCCATCAACAAATCGAAAAAGATGTGGGGGTGGAATCCTCATCGAAGGGACAATGTTACTTCGAAGCGAATGATGAAAAGCTTCTAAATAACCAAGACCAACTGAACCGAGAGTATCTCCGTGATAGGCGTTCTCAAGAGAAAGTAAGCGATGCTTTTTCGACGCCGCTGCGGTGCCTTTCTTTTGCCACCACTCAAGCACCATGCGAATCGAGGCTTCGACGGCAGCAGAACCGCTATCAGAGTAAAATACCCGAGTCAGCCCTTCCGGAACTACACCACGAAGTGCCTTTGCCAGTTCAATAGCAGGCCGATGCGAACTACCAAGTAGGGTTGCGTGACAAAGAGAATCCACCTGATCGTGGAGAACTTCCAAAAGTTCAGGGACAGAATGTCCGTGAACATTACACCAGAGCGAAGAAATTCCGTCGAGGTAACTGCGACCATCTACATCGATAAGCTCGAACTCATTCGCACGCTCTATAATGAGTGGATCTTCCTCAAACCAGTCACGGTGCTGGGTAAAAGGATGCCACAGATGGGTATGATCGAGATGCTTGAGTTCTTTAAACTGACGAGTACTGCTCATAATGTGCTCAGCTTATTCTTCTGCGAGTTGCTGCTTCTCGTAGAGTTGAGCGTACTCAATGTCGAGAGCGTCATACGCCTTCTTCAACGCCATGTATTGCCCGTTTACAAGTGATATCTGCTCTTCGTAGAAGCCGCATTTTTGCTCAGCGTTGACGAGCTCAGTTTTCGCGGCAGTGAGTCTCTCCACTGATTCCGCAGAGTCATTGAGCTGATCCAAAAGCAAATCTACTTGCTCAAAGGAGGCATTAATTTGATTTCGGATGGCATCGTTTTGAGCTGCTATATCGCGCTCTTGAGAGCGAAGCATTTCAAGCTCTTTTACCGCATCCATATTACTAACTTCGAGCTCTCGCTTAAGCTCCTCAAGCTCTCGAAGTCGTGTGTCTATCGCCTCAAGCTCCGCTTCCGTTATGGTAAGTCGGCCTTGCTCCGCGCGAATCGTTTCTTCAGTTTGCGCGTGACGAGCATCAAGCTGCTCAATCGCTTCACTTGTGACCAGCCCTTTTACCGCTTCTCCTATCTGCGCAAGAAGCTCAAGCTTGGTCTTCTTCTCTGCCTGGACAGACTCAATGTTGTGTTCAAGAACTCTATCCAAGGCTAGCGTTTTCTTGCCAACAACAAGATAAAGACCGACAAATCCACCTAAGTAAATGAGAGCAACAAGAATAATCCAAAGCATCTAAATTCCCTCCCTACTCTTTCGGTTCGCTTTCATCATCGCTTTCTTCTTCGCTCTCGGCATCTGACTCTTCTACTTCCTCCGCCGAATCATCGGGAGAGGCTTCGCTTGATTCATCTGCGGCGTCCTCAGACTCTTCCACCTCTTCTGAGGCAGGTGCTTCGTCTGCTGCTCCCTCTTCAACCTCTTCGCTTATAGCCTCTTCTTCGCCAATCGCCTCAGTTTCGGACGCAGCTTGTTCACCTTCCTCGGCCTCTGCACCTTCTTCCTCACTCGGAGCCTCTGTTTCACTAGACTCCGCTTCTTGCTTAGGTGCTTGCTTAGGCGCAGAAATACCAAGAGCCTCTGCAGCCGGTGCAAAGAGAAGAAACTCCGCTTCACTGAGCTCTCGTTTTGTTTCAGACACTTGTTTCTTTATCGCTTCGATACGCGAGAGATACTCCGTAGGTATTTCGTAAGCGGCACGCTCTTCCGCAGAAGTTCCAGGCTCATCTTTTCCTTTCCGTCGGTAGTATAAAAAGCCAAGACCACCAGCCCATACTATTGAAAGCGCCGCGGAACTCAGACCCCAAATCAAATCGCTAGACTCCGGCTCCTCTTCTTCTTCTTCGCCTAGGTCTAGCTCCTCTATGAGGATATCTTCATTGCTTTCGTCCATTACGAGCTCTTCAGTCGCACCTTTCGATTCAAAGGTGATAACATCGCTCTGCATTTCTACCTTTTTTCTCGTTTTAGGATCAATTCCTTTGATTCGCGCATGTAGCTCATACTGACCGGCTGCGAGCATTTGGGTGGGAACATCATAACTGCCATCAGGACGCTTAAATTTGTTCAAAGGAATTGCAATTGCCCTTTTCGCTTCCGCGGGCTTTGCGACGAGCAACACCTTCGCTTTCTTTAAAGACGAAAGTTTCTTATCGACTACGACTCGAATCGCTCCGACATCACCCGTAAACTCATTTGGGGGAGTAACCTCAAGCAGAATCTCGCTGGTAGAGACGGAAAACGAGATATGCTGCTGACGCGAAAAGGTTGGCCCGGTTACGGCGAGCAAGGCTTTATATTCCCCGACCTTGTCGATCTTCACCATGTCGGAGAAGATGTCATCACCGGATTTAGCGTCGCCGTGTGTCCCCTTGTCGTTCAAGCTGCCTTGAGAAACTATCTTACCGGTTCGACTGTTGATGATTTTGTAGGAATAAAAGGTAACTCCTTTTAGTCCGGGCGTAGAGATTGACTCACCATTCTCGGCAAGTCTCACCATCATCACCACACTATCGCCAATCTTCAGATGAGACGCCGGCCAATTCACCTCCAGCTTTAATTCGGTAAGAAGCGTTGCGAAACCTTGGGGAGTCTCAAGCCCCTTTATTCCCCAACGACCGGGGAGTGGATTTCGAATAGTGACTACGTCAAAGAGATCTCCTCGATACCACTTTACCCCTGGTGGAAAGCTTGTATTGTCAAACTCCTTACCGGTGGGATCGATAATCGTCACTACTTGTTCTGTGTTCTCACGAGAAATATAGAACGTCGCTTCGTTGACGGAGCTATCTACCTCAAAGCCGTCTCCTTCGAGCTCCACAACTTGAGGCCGCTTAATCGTGAGAAAGAGGTCTGAGAAAATTTTATGAATTTTGTTAACACTGGGAGCGTACCAACTAATTCCGTTCGTTGACTTCGCCATTTCCTCTAAAAGCTTACGGTCCGCTTCATCACTGAGAGCAAGCGTATAGAGTTCGATTTTTTGTTCTTTATACGCAGGTAAGTCTAAATCTCTAAGTCGCGCAGTTAGTTCGGCGGCGGTGCCAGTTCGCGGATGAGGATCCATTTTCCCGTCACTAAGAAGAATCACTACCTTCTTACTGTTGACCCGTCCTTCTTGCCGCATCAGTTCCATTGCCGCGACAATCGGTGACCAAAGATCGGTAAAATTACCATCGGTGGATACGGCTTCAATTGAATCATCGAGCTTCTGTTGAACTTCCGGAGTGGCAGGCGTCAGCGGCGTGAGAACGCTCGTGTTCTCTGCAAATTGGATTACTGAAACTCTATCCTCATCGGAGAGAAAACGTAGAAAGAGCTTCGCACCTTGGTCGCGCAATCGTGCGGGATCTGTCCTCTGCATGCTACGAGAGGCATCTAATAGAAGGATCGCATCAAGTCCCTGCCCAATCTCTTCTGCCTTATCTTCAAAATCGGAATGATCAAAACCGCTGTCTGCGCCGACGACATTCGTCGGATCATCAGGGTCGATGTAGCTCGCCTTCTCTTCTTCTACCTTCTTCTTTGCTCGACGCTTTCGCCTCTTTTTTTTCTTCTTCGGTTTATCATCAGCTGCGTAGACTTCTGATTCACCGAAGACAGGAGAATGCACGGGCGCAAGATAAAGCACATAGGTAGCGGCGACGATGAGAGCAAGAAATGGAAAACGTAGTATCGAATTCATTAGTCGAGGTCGTTACGGCGAGCGTTTCCTCAAGGGCTTATTATTCTTTTTAGGAAAGCGCACCGCGTTTATCTTGTCTCCAACTTTTAATCGCATAACATTTCCAAAGCCGCGAATTACTCTCGCAAATACTGTATAGAAACCATCAAGCCCTGGGGCTTCAGTAAGCGTGAAATAAAACTGACTACCGTTTGATCTTCTCTCGGGGTTCACTTCCCCTGGCAAACGAGCCCAACCAAGGCTTCCCCGAAGATGCTTTCGCTCTGCCGAAATCTCGGACGGTAAGGTCCAGCCAGGTCCCCCTTTTCCTGTATGAGTCGGGTCACCACCCTGAATCACATAATTTGGAACGAGGCGATGAAAGCTTGTACCGTTTAGTATTCCTTTTCGTCCAAGATACTCAAAATTTGCCACTGAAATCGGTGTATCGCGCCTAAAAAATTCTATTTCAATCGCTCCTTGCGAGGTCTCAAGCAGCGCAGTCGCAGGCAACAGCCGATAATCATCCGGAACATCAAACGGCAGTTCTTTCTCTTCTGCAACGCACAAGGAGGCGAAGAAAAATACGCTAATGAAAAACCTAATCAAAGTGCATGCCCCGAGGTCTCGAATCGAGCCGATACAATGAAACAAGCGACACTGGCTCAAGAACGCCCCTCCGGTAGTAATGTCTTAAAAAGACGCACGCTTTTCCGCAATTCTATCTAAAGAAAGGCATTAGGCGCCAATCCTAAATTCCTAGCTTCAGCAGCCCCCACTCATTTGACGACTAAAAAGATAGGAGATTCACTGCGGCTAAAATTCGTCATTCGTGAGGTAGTCTTGCGGAATTTCAATCTCCGATGCTGAGGTTCGCGGCTCTGTTCCGCTTTTAAAGTACTCCACAAAGGCCCCCGGAGACTCGCTGGAGGTTAAGCGTCCAGAGCTAAGATTGACCGTGACGGGTATCACACCATCAGGAATGGTAAAATCGAGCACCGGTAGATCCTCCAACCACTCCTGCATAAAACTTAAGAATGCTGGTGAAGCAGCCTTACCACCGGTCTCGTACTTACCAAGAGTCCGCTTCACATCGAAGCCTACCCAAACTCCGGCAACCCATTCGGGCGTATAGCCAACAAACCAAGCGTCCATCTGATCGTTGGTAGTACCGGTTTTTCCTGCCACCGGACGCCCCAAGGCTTTCACTCTTTGCGCGGTGCCTCGTTCAACCACTCCCTTCATCATATTGGCCATAATGAAGGCATCTGCATCCTCGATAACTTTATTCTGTTTCGTGCGCTTTTCGTACACGAGTTCGCCACGCCGATCCTTTACCGAACGAATAAACATTTGATCAGCAAGCCAACCCTCAGCAGCAAATGCTCCGTACGCATTCACAAGCTCCACAAGCCTCACTTCAGCAGTACCAAGCGAAATAGACATGTTTGGCGGAATCGGTGTTGTTATTCCTAGCTTTCGCGCAGATTCAATTCCACGCCGCACCCCTACTCTTTTTAAAAGATAAACTGAGACCACATTGCGTGAACGCTGGAGTGCGGTTCGAAGAGTGATCGGGCCTAGAAATTTACGATCGTAATTCTGCGGAGCCCAAAGGGTCCCATCACCAGCAATCATACTAATTGGAGAATCAGGTACTATGCTCGAGGGAGTGTAGTTAAGCTCTTCTACTGCGGCTAAATAAATAAAAGGCTTAAATGCAGATCCAGGCTGAAGCTTTCCTTGCGTCGCTCTATTAAAAACGCTGCGCTGAAAATCGTAGCCGCCAATCAGTGCCTTCACTTCACCTGTTAAGGTATTCTGAACAACCATCGCACCTTCGACTTCAGGAGTCTGATCGAGCATCAATTGCAAGCTCAAGGTGCCGTCTTTCTTGGTGACGAATCTCTCCTTAGCTTTTGTGCTAAGCGCCACTTCAATTACATCTCCGACTGATATTTTCTTTTCGGGTCGACCGCCGTATGCTTTTCCGCGCTCACTGAGCATCGTTCTCGCCCATACTGCCTTTGAGAGATCTAGCGTTCCGCGAAGCTCGGCGATGCGAACTTCGGTCTTTCCGGTCTTTTTGCTAATCTTCTCAACGACAGCTGGATAGACTTCGTGAGGAACAATATTTTCGACTGAACCTATCCGCTCCCAAGAACTGGTCAGTGTTTCCTCGGATTTTTTCCCGAGAATTCCCCGCCAACCTCTCCGCTTATCAAGATCGTGCAAAGTTCTTCGAAGTGAACGGCGAGCGATTTCGTATGCCCGCAAATTCACCGTAGTGTGCACTTCAAAACCACCAGGGTTTCGAGGAGAAAGTGAGTTCCCGATATTCTCGCGAAATAAATTGTCTAGTTCACGCACAACATGGCTGGCAAAATACGGAGCGGCGTAAATAGTTTTTCCATCAGCCGGATAGATAATCAGTTCTTTGTTTAAGGCCGTGTCGAGTTCTTCGTCGTTTATGTAGCCATTTCGATGCATCTGCGTGAGCACGTATCGTTGTCGCCGTATCGCAGCGTCTCGATTCTTTGGGCGAGTCAATTCGGACGGTTTTTGAGGCAAACCCGCCAAATACGCAGCTTCGCCTATTTCGAGATTCTCGAGCTCTTTGCGAAAATGCACTCGCGCTGCTGCTTTTACTCCGTAAGAGCCAACACCAAGAAATATTTCGTTGAGATAAATCGACAGTATTTCGTCTTTCGTAAGAGCCTTCTCCAAGCGGTATGAAAGAATCGCCTCTTTCGCCTTCCGCTCATATGTCTTCTCTCTTGTCAGCAGCAAAGATTTTACGATCTGCTGAGTGATAGTCGAAGCTCCTTGTCTTGTTTTGGAACTTCGGAAGTTCACCCACATCGCGCGCAAAATACTAACGATATCGATTCCAGGATGATTATAGAAATTCGCATCCTCTGCTGAGAGAAATGCATTCGCTACGACTTTAGGTATTTCGTCGAAGGTAACCGGATAACGACGTTCATCATAGACCTCGGCAATAAGTGAACCATCATCAGCGAAGACGCTAGTCACTGCCTTCGGGCGGTAGTCACTGACACGTTCAATCTTGGGAAGATCTCGAGTAAGTCGGATATAGAAATACATCCCCGAGGCCAAGCCAGCTGCGGTGGCAAGCAGACCAACAATAATACTTCCGATGAAGAAGAATTTAAAAAACTTCCGAAGCATAGCAGTAAACTCGAGCGTCGCTACCTTTGTGTTTTGGTTGAGTTAGAAAAATACTCAGGCGTACGCCGTAAGTCCTCAATCACTGAAGCGCTGAGCACAACGGCTACCTGTCGTTTATCAGCACCTCGAAGGAGACCATACCTCGGGGCTAGCGGATCCGCACTATCTCCGTCTTGGGCATTCGCAGCCTTCAAGGGCCCCCCGACAATTAGAGAGAGCGCAGGTTCGTTTTCGAACTGCTCGATACTGACACTAAAAACAGGAGAATCAAACTTTGCGCGAGCTTTGTCAGCCGGCTTGAGTGAGGGATACGACAATACTTTAGTTTTAGTTAGTTCATTGAACCAGCTGCGGAAACTTTCCCGGTTTATTTTTCCTGGGCGTATTTTCCCCGTCTCAAGCCCACCTGCCTCTTGACCGTCAGCAACACCTAAGCGCCATTCTTTACTTTTCTCATCCGTAGAGAAGGTCAGCACTTGGGTTTCGCTACGCAAGACAACCTGAGAAACATTTTCTTCACGCAGACTTGAGAACGGCAGCGTATTTCTAAAATGCGTCGGCTCCTGTATCCATCCTCGGAACGAGGGGTGCGTGAGCTGATATATCCAGGTTTGGAAGGATACTCGGAAAAAATACAGACCCACCGTGCTCTCACTCGCCTGCTTCGGTAAACGGACGGTGATTTCTCCCGCTTCAGCAAACTGAAGTAGTATTTCTTTCTCTTCACCACCTTCATCTGCCAGAGCGACTCTCAGAACTAGCAGTGGATCGTCGAGCCCAAAGTAGTGGAGCGGCGCAATCGTCGGCAAGAGAAAGCGATCAACTTCGACTTCGGACAATTTCTTTAGTTCAGATTCGATTAACTCGGTATCGGCATCAACTTTAATGCCGGCCGCATCGAGCGTCCAGCGCGAGGGAGAATCAGAAACTTTTCGTAAAGAGAAAGGAACCGTGCTCTCACGACGAAGTATCGTAACTGTCGTCACTTTCGAAACATCAAACTGCAATGGTTGCCTGCTTCGAATATCGTCTTTGCCGATATTAATTTGTTCAAAATCTTCTTCGTCAATCAGAAGGATACGTGGATCGCTCTCTTTTTGAACATAGCGTCTTCCGCTTATTTCATGCTTCTTACCAAAGCTGAGCACTATCTCCTTATTAGCCGTTTTGATTTTAAGCACACGCTCAGGAGGCTTGAGCCCGTATACGGATTGATTTGAAGAAACAAGTTCAGCTTTGACGCTGTTTTTCAACATTACCGCACTTAAGTGTTGGAGAAAGGTGTCAACCGATGAAGGAATTGTTGGTGCCCCTTCCGGGTCATGGAGGAGCCAGGGAGCTTCCGGGGAAGGTGTAGAAATTGTTTCACCGTCTGCACCTATGCCGTAGCCATCCCGATACACGGCAAAGGATTTTCCAGGTGCAATAAGATGGACCTTATAGACATCAGAAACCGAAAGGTTATCAATCAACGACTCGCTTACCGCTTGTAGGCTCTGATCTTCAGCATCAAGCTGCTCAAAGTACCAATAGCCTACGAGCAACACAGCAAAGAGGCAAAAGGTCCAAAGGATTTTTTTTACGCCCATCGTCTACCTACCGCCTAGCTTTGCCGTCTTCTCCACCACACCGTAATACCGAGGATAAGCACAGCTTCAGGGAGCAAGATTCCAGCGATAAGAAACATCGAACGGAACTCCTTGGTCGTAAGCGCTTTTGTTGTACACTTCAGACTCTTCGCACGAATACTGATATTCTCCGTCTCACCGAGCACCCAATTGAGGGAATTGAGAAAGAAATCGCGATTGAATAACTGGCGAATGTTCACATTCGCAACGAAATCGGCATCACCAAAGACGACAATCCGTGACTTTCCTTTCTTAATCGCCTCGCTCGCTTCTTCTGTCTCCTTCTCTGCCTCGCCCTCTGTGCTCACTGTTTCGCTTGCTGGATTTTCGGGAACGAGTTCAAAAGAGTCATCCTCATAGCCCTCATAGGCAACAATCCCCTCCGCAGCCGCCGCTAAAGCGAGAGGACCACGCACATCTTCGGGATCGATCGCCGCAGTAGGCTTCTCGCTAAATACCCCAGCAACATTGCTCTCAGCCCAACTATTCGGGCCAGTGAATGCAAGCTCGCTTACGATCATTCCTGAAGGAACAACTGGAGCAGTGCGCACACTAGACGCGGTGCTATATATACTGCCTTCGGAAAAATTCTCCGTAATCTGATGTTGGCCATAATCAGAAATCATCGGGCGCACACCCACGCTCTTACCCTCGAGCAAGCGAACTTCTTGATCGAGAATCACGTCCGAGCCAACTATCACGCCAAAAGGACGAACTAAGGCGGCGACATCGCTTGTCGTATTCGGTTCTGTTGCAAATACAGCACCCCCGCCTGACTCTAAGTAACGACGTATGGCGTTCCTCTCTTTTGCGAGTAAGCTTCGTCTTGGTGCCATCACAAGAATAGCGGCGGCATCAGAAGGAACAGGCTCACCACCTGCAAGCTCTAGCTTGGTTACTGTTACATTCTCACCTTCAATCGCTTCTTTAAGAAAGAGAAATCCAGCCTCGGTCGGATCGTCCAAATTTGACTCTCCATGACCGGAGACCCAATACAGCATTTTCTTCCCACCGCGTGTGAGCTTCAGAAGTGCGTTTACCACCTCTTGCTCATCAATTTTGCGACTAATCTTAACCGCACGACTCGAATCTTTTCCGTCATAGGAAAAGTGCAAGGTGTCTCGTTCGCTCACGCCGAGGTAATCAGCAAGCTCCGGAGTGGTCTCAGGATCAACGATTTCCCAACGAAAGTTTCCAGACTGTCTAGAGAGACGGTTCAACAAGTCCTCTAGCTCAGGATTTACTCTACCTCCAACCGCGAAAAATCGAGCAAGAACCGCATCGGGCAAATCTTGAAGCAAGTCGCTTGTTTGCGGAGCAAGCGTGAATACGTTTTGCTCTGTGCTATCAAAGTAAAAGGGATCGAATCTATAGGCCCCTACATTGAGCACTGAAAGAATGCCAATAAACAGAGCGGTATAAAGCGTCATCCCTGCCCCAAAGCCTGCCGCACGTTGAGCAGCTGCTGAGCCCAGCGGTCGTAGTCCTCCCTTCACAACAAATAGCACTATCAGCAAGACGCCGAGCGCTACATGAATATGCATGAAGTAATACTGATCGAAGCTCACGAGGAAGTAGGTAAGCAATCCAAAGGCGAAAACGATTAGCCCTAATACTCCGAGGTAGTGCACGCGGTTCTTCATCGCTATCGCCAATCCTGAGCTTCGAGAACACGGTTAGCAACAAACAAACCGAGAAGCGTCAGGCTTAGAAAATAGAATACATCAGTTCCTGAGATCACACCTCGAAAGAGAAAATCGAGATGCGTGCTCGGGTCAAGATAAGTAAACACTTCTCCAGCAACCCCCTCGAGTTTCGCAGCGGGAGCATCAAGCACAGAGAGAAGTAGTAAGACGACTAGGCTTACAATACCGGCAATAGTCTGACTCTTCGTAAACGCTGAGATAGCAAGACCAATCGCAACGAAGGACGCTGAATAGAGTAACAATCCTAAAAAACCGATGAAAATCGGAAGCACTTCCGGGTCGCTGAAGAGAATCAATACCAGCGGAAAGGCAAAAGAAAGTCCGAGCATTGCAAATACAACTCCACAAATTCCTATAAACTTCCCGAGCACAATTTGGCTCGAAGTGAGTGGAGAGGTGACTAAAAGCTCGAAGGTTCCATGCTGCTTCTCCTCGGCGAGAGCACGCATTGTGAGAATTGGAATCAAGAAAATCAATACAATCTCGAGCACATGATAAAACTGCTCAACCACCAACTCATTGAGACTAGGACAAAGCTCACGCAACATCGCCGATTGGTTAAGCTGTGAGTTAAACTCCTGAAGTAAGGTAAAGAAAAAGAAACCGCTTAAGAGCAAAAATCCCGCCATGACAACGTATGCAAGCGGCGTGACGAAACTTACGCGAAGCTCCTTCTCTGCTAGGAAAAAAATCTTTTTCATGTCGCCTCAGTATCGGTCGTATCGCCAGCAACAGTCTCTAAGAAACGTTCTTCGAGAGTGCGATCTTTGGTTAGCTCCTCAAGGCTACCCTCAACTACCGCTTTGCCTTTCGAAATAATAAGCACTCGAGAACATGTCTGAGACACTTCTGGAAGAATGTGAGTGCTTAAGATAACGGTATGCTTTTCTCCTAGCTCTCTAATTAATTTACGAATTTCGATTATTTGAGCTGGATCGAGACCACTTGTTGGTTCATCGAGAATCACCACAGCCGGATCATGAACAATCGCGGCGGCAAGGCCCACACGTTGCTTGTAACCTTTCGATAACTGGCCACACAAACGACTTGCCACATCACCGAGAACACAACGCTCGATTGAATCAGAAACAGACTTCGAAAGCTTCGCCCGTGGTACGCCTTTTATCTTAGCGACAAAATTCAGATACTCTCGCACCCGCAGCTCAGGATAAAGCGGAGGCGTTTCTGGTAGATAGCCGATAGAGCGTCGCACGTCTTCAGCTTGAGTACGCACATCAAAGCCAGCCACGCTTGCGCTTCCTTCGGTAGGGGAAAGGAATGTTGTGAGCAGACGCATTGTCGTCGACTTCCCAGCGCCGTTCGGCCCCAACAAGCCAAGCACCTCGCCGCTCTCGAGCTTGAAACTAAGATTCGATACGGCTTCTAAATCGCCGAAGCTTTTCGATAGGTTTTGAGCTTCAATCATTTGATGTGCGTAGGAAACATTAAGTAGGTGATAACCATTGATTTTCTGCCGAGAAGGCTAGAATTTAACTGTCTTATCTACTAGTCTAATTTCAGTCGAGCCATTTCGGCATATGACTCTCTACCATCTGCTCTCAAGAGACGCGAAATACTCCGAAGTTCTTCATCGTACGAGCAGAGAATACGCAATCGTCGCGAGGAGAACTCCGCCACGACGTAGATCGCAGAGAACAGACATTTGAACGCTAACTATTTGTTTTTTAACACTTTTTGCCTCATATTTAGAAAAACAGACTGAGGCCACAAGCAGGATGTCAATTCTCGATAAAATTGTTCAAGAAAAGCGGCGAGAGCTGATAGTTGCCAAAGCTGCACGCTCGCTCGAGCAGATCCGAGCAGCCGCCGAAAAGGCGCCGAAGCCACGAGGCTTCGTCGAAAGTCTCAAGAAGACCAAGCAGCCATCTATAATTGCTGAGATCAAGCGTGCGTCTCCCTCCAAGGGCATACTCCGAGCGGATCTTGATCCCATTGAAACCGCCATCGCCTACACAGAGAACGGTGCCGCATGTATCTCAGTGCTTACAGATCGTAGCTTCTTCTCAGGAGAGAACGCCTACGTTGAACAAGTTCGAGAGATGCAAAAATCGAAGTTTGCGCCAATTCTTCGTAAGGAATTCATCATAGATTCGTATCAAGTATGGGAGACGCTATGCTTGGGCGCTGATGCCTTGCTTCTAATCGTAGCTATTTTGGACGAAGATTCACTTCTCTCTTTAGCGACGGAGGCTTGTTCTGCTGGATTGGATATTCTTATCGAGGTCCATAACGATCAAGAGCTTCAAAGCGCTGTTGCTGTACTCCGTAGTCTAAGCGAGAATAAAACGACAAGCTCTCGCTTTGCTTTAGGAATAAACAACCGAGATCTAAATACCTTCGTGACTTCACTCGAGACAACGAAGAAGCTCGCGCAGCAGGCACGTTCAGCCTTGGGACAGCTCAGCGACACTGTTCCGCTCGTAGCAGAGTCTGGCATCTCAAACGCCAATGATTTAAAGCTGCTCCGCTCGTACGGTGCAGATGCATTTTTAATTGGCGAAACGCTTGTCGCAAAAGGTGCCCCGGGAAAGAATCTCGCCACACTTATTAGGGAATTTCAGCAGGACGACGCAGAGACTGTTCATGCGTCATCTGCATAAGAGTTAGAAAAATGGCTAAGAATTCAGACAAGACTAACTACGATGTTGATGACGCTGGCCACTACGGTCAGTTTGGTGGCCGATACGCACCAGAAGTCTTGATGCCTGCTTTAGAAGAGCTCGAAGCATGCTTTTTAGAGGCGAAAGAAGATCCAGATTTTCTCAAAGAACTCCACCATACTCAGAAAACTTTTATCGGTCGCCCTACTCCTCTTTATTTCTGTGAGAACCTTACTAATAAACTTGGCGGCGCGAAGATCTACGTTAAGAATGAGGGTCTTGCTCACACCGGCGCACATAAGATCAATCACTGCCTAGGTCAGGCGCTCATTGCCAAGCGAATGG
>QIGM01000508.1 GCA_003230795.1 bacterium | reverse complement strand
AAGCTCTGCCCGGGCTACTCGGCAGGTTATGAGGTGAATTTTGGACGGATCGGTGTCACGCAACGGTCTGCTCATGAGAAGCTAATCGCTGAGATTGCTCGAAGGTTTCGTGATAGAACTAAAAAGAACCTGGAATCTTAGGTTAGCGGAATCTTAGGTTAGCAGGGCTACTATCCTGTCGCCACTTGGCGTTGAGATACTAGCTATTGTTCACCGGACTGATTTTTCTTTTCTCTGAAAACGACCGCACGTCTACGGGACTGACTATTCTCCACTATTCCTTGAAATTGATAGACCCCTATCGTAACCTCTACCGCGCTCTACTATTCCGATGAGCTCGATGTATCCGATTATAAACCTCTATTCTTAGGGTAATAAAATGAAGACTACTTCTCTCTGTGCGAGCTTGCTATCTGCACTTACCGGGGCTGGTTTCAGCCGAACTTCCATCACATGACAAAGTTCAAAAAGCGCTTAGCTCAATCGTTAAAGAGAAAAACGGCGGCTTCGGACTTAACATGTGGGCAAGCATCGTCGATCGTGATGGAGTGGTAAGCTCCGTAAGTTTCTCAGGCGAGGACCGCGGCGCACAATGGCCTGGAAGCCGAGTTATCTCCGCTCAAAAAGCCAATACCGCGAATGCGTTTAGCCTTCCTGGTCTTAGCCTCTCCACAGCCAATCTTTTTTCCGCAGTGCAACCAGGTGGTAGCCTTTACGGACTGCAACACAGCAATCCAGTCGATACCGCGGCAGCTTACGGTGGCAAATCAGAAAAAATCGGCACCACGGAAGACCCAATGGTTGGAAAGAAAATCGGCGGCGTAAATGTCTTCGGCGGCGGCCTTGCTCTCTATGACGAGTCTGGAACCCTACTCGGAGCACTCGGGGTAAGCGGCGACAGCTCTTGCGCAGATCACAACATCGCCTGGAAACTTCGCGACGCCCTCGGACTAGACTATCTACCCGGCGGCGTAAGCCCAAACAAAGACGACAACATCGTCTACGACATCAAAGACGGCGCAAGCACCGGCGGCTGGGGACACCCAGCATGCGCAGAAGCTGCAGTAAAAATCGCCGAAGGTCTACAAAAAACGCATCCAGCAAGCGCAAAGAAGTAGCCCTCACCTTATTCGTGTTTTAGGTGGATACATACCGCTTCCGCCTAAAACACGCTGTCGCGTCGCCGAAGCCTGGCACTCCACAAACTAGTACCTCCGGTAGTATCCAGACCCTCGACGATCATTCGCACATCGAGGACGATACCGATAATCTCTCACGCCAACATTCCCAGTACGCGGACTATAGTAGACATTACGCGGACGATTATAGTTATTGTTGTAATACCTCGAAGACCCACGAGGATGATATCGCGGACGGTATCGATCTCGAACACGATTCTGAATACGATCTTGCCTACGTTCAATGTTCTTTATCTTGTAATCGATCTCATCCTGCTGATGTTCTAAACGCGCCTTAATAACCTCAGCGCGATAACCACCAACTTTCTGATCCGCTCTATCTTGCAGGATCTCTATCCGTTCCTTTTTATACTCCAGGTCATATTTCTTCTGCTCAAGATTACTATACTTCTCCCATCCCCAACGCTTCGGCGCAGCAGAAGCAGCAGAGACGAAGATACAAAATGACGCGAGCGTCGCGGCGGCTAGGAATGCTTTCTTGTTTCTCAGTCCGTTCATGCTGTGTCTCCTTTTTCGATAAGGCTAATTCGAGATTCATGACTCGGGTAAAAGACGTTTGGCCTCTGCTGATGTGTCGCCAGTAAATAAAGCCTATGAATTCAGACAACTAGGCTCTCTCTCGTTCATGATTTTATCAAGATCTCCTTGCAGCAAAGCATGTAGCGTGAAAGAACCAGACCTTCTATGAGCAAGCTCTCCCGCTGGGATTCAATTCCATTCTCACCTAAGAAACTCCCCTTCTTCTATGGTTGGGTGATAGTTGCGGCTGCCTCTATCGGTGTTCTCATGAGCGTTCCGGGACAAACCCTAGGCGTCTCAGTATTTACCGACCCCCTAATCGAAATACTTGGCCTCAGTCGCCTTGAGCTAAGCGCTGCTTATATGTTCGGCACGATTCTTAGCTCACTAGTTCTTCCCTACACGGGAAGACTCTACGACTCACTCGGTGCGCGGGTAATGACACCATTCGCCGCGGTAGGTCTCGGTGCGGTGTTGGTCTTTCTTAGCCAAATAGATCACATCATGGCTTTCATCTGGCCGATTCTCCCCAATGCTAAATTTTGGCTATCGCTTGGCACAATGATTATTACCTTTGCCTTCTTGCGCTTCCTTGGCCAAGGCATGATGACCATGTTGTCGCGCAATATGGCGATGAAATGGTTTGTGAGAAAGAGAGGATTTGTAAGCGGAATTATCGGCGTTTGTGTTGCAGTCGGCTTTTCCTCAATCGCCTACTTGCTCAATCACCTAGTGATAGACATCGGATGGTCTCGTGCCTGGCTCTATACGGGACTGTTTATCGGACTCGGGTTCAGCATCTTCTCTGCGATTCTTTTTCGCGACTCGCCACAGACCTCGGGGCTTCTTCCTGACGGTGACGGCGCAGAAGAAGTAACGATTCTCGATGAAGGGGAGCTACACAAGAACGCGACGCTCGCGGAAGCCAAAGGTTATTTCGAATTCTGGATTCACGCACTGGCTCCGGCCTACTCTGGTGTAGCCGTTACCGCGATTAGTTTTCATATTGTTTCGGTCTTCGCAGAAGCTGGATACGATCGCACGACAGCGGTTGGCGTGTACCTCCCTGCGGCCATTTTCTCATCCTGTTGCATCATCATGTTCGGATGGCTAAGCGACAAAATAAGACTCTGCATACTCCTGCGACTTCTTTGTGCGGCGCAGCTTTGCCTTGCGATAGGACTTGTTCTCCTCGATACCACGCTCGGCTACTGGCTTGTGATATGCGGATTCGGTTTGTCGCAGGCAATGTTTGGTCTTTTGCTCGGTTTGAGCTGGCCTCGACTCTTTGGTGTGCTCCACCTTGGAGCCCTCAGTGGTTTCAGTATGGGGATAATCGTATTCGGCAGTGCTATCGGTCCCTTATTTTTCGGTATTTTCTTTGAGCTCTACGAGAGCTACTACTACGGAAAGCTCATTTGCGTGCTCATCGCAGCCTTGCTCCTGCTAGGATCATTTCGGGCAAAAAAATAATTCGCATGTATGCATTACCACTGAGAATTAGATATAATGAAAACTCCTCGCTCTAATTCACCCCCTTACCAAAGGCCTGCTAATGTCACGTGCATCACGATCAAATCCTAGCTCTAAATTAATCACTCAACTACTTATCCCCATTTTCCTCCTTGGCCTTAGTGCCTGCATTCAAACCACAGGGATGCTACATCGAGCGACAACGTCGCAACTGCAGAAATACGAGCGTGACGAGAGGCCAAAGGATGTCCTTAAATGGATCTTCCGTGATGAAAAGAAAGTTCCCGATGTAGAGTCGCTCATCGTGCTACACGATTGGTCAAAAGAGAATCGTTGGTTATTCATCAAGCTACTCGACAAGCTAGACGGAGAATGGCGAGTAGCGTTTGTCGACGCCTATGCCGGCATGCTTGTCGATAAAGGATTAGAGAACGATTTTCTTACGCAATTTAAGGAGAGCGATTCTAAGAGTTTTATTGAGCTTCGCGCAGCAATCACTAAAGCCCAATAACTGTAGACCAGTCGAGCATATCGCTATTCCCAGTCAACAATGCCTCGTTCCTTCCTGCCGCGCTTGCGTAACTCGCAGCCGCCTCCAAGCCTATTGGTATGCACATCAATTAATTTGAACTGGACTTTTTCTCCGAAGCCCTTCGGACAAGAGACAACGTAGACTTTACTATGGTCCGAGTAGCGCCGAGTAAAACGAATGGAGCGAATCCATTTAAACGGCAGTTCTACCTCGTCGCCAGGCTTCAGCAAACGACGAAACCCGGAGGAGCCATTTGCTGTAATCACTCGGTCGACTTGGAAGGTATTGTACTTTTTATCGAGAATATCGTTTCGAATCGTTATCTGCCCGCCTTTGACCTTTTCTCCACCGCAGGCTGTTACCTGCAGCAGAATCAAGATAGCGAGTAAGCCAATACGCAATGAAATACGCTTAGAAACCATGGGAAAGAGCGAAAAGCAGCACGATTAGTAGAAAGGCAAACCAAAGAAGCGTGAAGAAAATCCGTGACTCACTTGAACGACCGGAATCCCAAGATAGTGCGGGGATAGAGTCACCCTTTTCGGCTGCTCCTAAAAACTCTTCCAGCACAGCCTTGTAAGCCTCTTGCTCTTCGAAGTGTGGATTATGTGAGCTCTGTGTAAAAACAGCGATTGCCGAATTTGGTGTTTGGCGCTGATACCACTGCGTCGTTTCAGGGGTCGCCTCATCGTAATGACCACAGGTGTAGAGCACAGGAATTGAGAGATCAACCAAGCGGTGGCTGCGATCGTAATCCTGGAGGGAACCGGTCACGAGGAACTCATTCGGTCCCCACATCGTTTGATAGACAGGCCCGCCCGCACCGTTATCTGCACGAACTCCACATTCGGGTTTCGGATCTATTCGACAGACAAAGTTTCGGTAGTACTCAAGGGTAGCCTCAAGATACTCTGGCGCGTAGAGATTTTCTTCCGCTTCGCAACGATTCAATACTTCCTGTGTCTCAGAAGGAAGTGTTGCTCGAAGCTTCTTCGCGTCTTCTATCCAACGCGGAATTTTTATGCAGGGACTGGCGAATATCAGGCTCTCCAATCCTTCGGGCCAGGTTAAGGCATAATCAATCGCCAGCATACTTCCCCAAGAGTGCCCGTAGAGATGTACCCGAGAGAGATGTAGAGCTTCACGAACGGCGGCAAGCTCAAGCACCGCACGCTCTACTGTCCAAAGAGAAGTATCATCCGGTCGCTCAGAGCGTCCGCAGCCAAGCTGATCGTAGAAGACTACTCTTCGCTCTGGCCCCAGTTCGGAAAGCGCCTCTAGATAATCCGAGGGATAGCCTGGTCCTCCGTGGAGCACCAACAGCGGAATACCTTCGCCTTGTCCGACAATACGATACCAAACGCTTCCGCCCGGAACGTTAACAAAGCCTTCGCTGGATTCCTCTCTACCCATGAGGAAAACGCTAACATCTTTCTCAGAAAATCACAGCAATTCGATTCGAAAATTGCGAGAGGCTTGATGAAGAGAAATTGTAGGAAGTAGCTACCAACGCAGGAGCATTGAGCCCCAGGTCACGCCACCACCGAAAGCAGATAGCACTACTAGGTCGCCGCTTTTGATCTTTCCTTGCTCCTCGGCTTCGGCAAGCAGGATAGGCACACTGGCGGCACTGGTATTGCCGACCTTCTCAACGTTAGAAAGCATTTTCTCTTCGGGAGCACCTAAAGAGCGAGCCATTGCAGAGAGTATGCGCTGATTGGCTTGATGAGACGCAAACCAATCGACTTGAGACAGGCTGAAACCTTGAGAGACAACGATTGATTCGTTTATCTCTGCTAGTTTGCGAACGGCTAGCTTAAACACCTCGCGCCCATCCATCGTTAGATAATGAGCATCGGTTTTAATACTTTCAGGCGTCACCGGCGCAGCCGTTCCACTCGGCACACAGAGAATGCCGGTATGTCTTCCATCTGCGCCAAGCTCAGAGGCGTAAATACCGCAAAGCGTCTCGCCTGAGCCTGAAACTCCGACACCCCGTGCTTCGACCACCTGTGTTCCAGAATCTTTCCCGCCGGACTCCGCTGCAGTGTTCGCACCAAGAACCAATGCACCTGCTCCATCACCAAACAGAATACAGGAACTACGGTCGTTCTTGTTAATTATCTTACTGTAGATATCGCAACCAATGACAAGAATGTTCTTTGCAATGCCCTTTCCGATCAAGGCATCAGCGGTTGCAATCGCATAGAGAAACCCTGAGCACACCGCGTTCACATCGAAAGCGAGTCCACCGTGACAGCCAAGCCTTGCTTGAAGAAAAACAGCAGAGCTTGGGAAGATATAGTCCGGGGTCACAGTAGCGAAAATAATACCGTCGATGTCTTCTGGTTGAAGTCCAGCCCGACGAATGGCGTCTCTTGCTGCTGGTTCAGCCAGCTCACTTGCAGGCACATCACCTTCTACCCAGCGACGTTCGCTAATCCCAGTGCGATCACGAATCCATTGGGCACTGGTATCAAGGTAGGAGGCAAAGTAGTCATTGGTGACCACATGATCTGGAAGATTATAACCGGTGCCTAGCACACGGCTAACCGAACACACCTCGGGATAATCGGCCTCTTCGTTGAGCTCTGCGGCAGCCGACATTAGATAGCGCCTAGGATAATGGAGGCATTCGTTCCACCAAACCCAAAGGAGTTCGACATACCGTAAGGAACTGCTTTCTTTCTCGCTTCATTCGGCACGTAATCTAGATCACAAGCCTCGTCTGCTGTTGAGAGATTAATCGTCGGAGGAACTATTCCTTCCTTCACGGACAAGGAGAGGTAGACCGCTTCAAGACCACCGGCTGCTCCGAGTAAATGTCCAACCATGGATTTGGTAGAACTGATCATCAAGCCTTCTTTGGCGTAACCACCAAACACAGTCTTAATCGCCTTTGTCTCCGCAGGATCGTTAATCGGTGTCGAGGTTCCATGAGCATTGATGTAGGCAATTTGCTCCGGGTTGAGCTTTGAATCGGCTATTGCCATTTTCATGCAAGCAACAGCACCTTCTCCACCCTCTTTCGGAGCAGTAATGTGATAGGCGTCGCAAGAGAACCCGTAGCCGATAACTTCGGCGTAGATTTTTGCACCACGCGCTTTTGCTGCTTCGAACTCTTCAAGAACAAGAACTCCACAACCTTCTCCGATGACAAAACCGTCGCGGTCTTTATCAAACGGGCGAGATGCTTCTGAAGGAGAATCGTTTCTTGTCGATAGCGCACGCATTCTACCAAAACCACCAACTCCAAGAGGTACAATCGCTGCCTCCGTTCCGCCGGTTACAACAATATCCTGAAGACCGTCTTTGATCAGGCGACAAGCCTCTCCGATTGCGTGTGTGCCTGAGGTGCAAGCACTCGTAATTGTGTAGTTGATACCCTCGAGACCAAGGTCGATAGCAACATTACCAGGAGCTAAATTAGAAATCATCGCCGGAATGAGAAAAGGCGACAGCTTCCGCGGTCCGCCTTCGACCAAAGCAGTGTGGTTATCTTCTAATGTTCGAAGACCGCCAATTCCCACGCCAATGATTGTTCCCACCTTGGAGCGATCACCTTGGTAATCCTCTAAGCCAGCATCTTTCCATGCTTCACGAGACGCGCCCATAGCAAACAAAGAGAAACGGTCGTAACGGCGAACATCCTTCTTTGTAACAATGGTTTCTGGATCAAAGTCTTTAACTTCGCCCGCGATTCTACTTGGATATTCGGTGGCATCAAACTGTGTAATTTCAGCAATACCACTCTTGCCGGCTTGGATATTTGTCCAGTTAGTCGGCACATCATTGCCTACTGGTGACAGCGCTCCAAGCCCTGTAATGACTACTCTTCGCTCACTCATAATGTCTCAGTTGTTTCTTTACTTATCTTTTCTGTACTTCTCAGCCTCGACTCCTAGCACCTGGCGAACAACGCTCATGCTTGCGGGCTTCCCCTCACCTAATGAAATCCGGTTGACCTTATCAAAAATGTCCTCAAACGACAATGGATCCAAGGGGATACGCTTTTCAAGATAGGCCATCGTACGCTCGCTTAGCCGCAAATTATGTCTCTCTGAGAGAGAAGATAGCAAGGGTCGAAGCTCCTCCTCTCGAGGGTAATGAAGCTGCGCGCTTGCTCCTGCAAACAGGCGACTGCGTAAATGCGGATTATCAGTGAGGGAACCAGGGTCTATAGACGCGAAAGATATAAGTAAGCCTCCCTTCGCTCGCAGACGTTCGTAGGTAGATACAAATCTTTCCACTACGGCATCAGATAGCTCGCCTTCCCCGGTGAATTGAGCAGCTAATTGAGCAAAATCGAAAAGATCAACATCCATCCCCACATCCCTCGCACGCGTTCGATACCCAGCGCAGAGATGGCGCTTACCCGAACCTTTCGGCCCGAACACGTAGATCGCGCGAAAGGTCTTAGCATCCGCTCGTATGGCGTCTAGTGCAAGCTCGAACAGCCCCACCGCCTCGACAACACCACTGTGCGGAATGAAGTACGAGAGATCGTGCGGCTGTTGCGGTTGCAACTCGAATCCTAATTGCTCCTTCATTGAGTTACCTGCCATCGAGATTCCTGCCACGTTCCTCCCCTCGGCTAACAGCCAAAGACTACTTCTTTGCTTTCAAACGCGGGCATTCGAGAGATATCGGCCCCAAGTGAACGAACTTTCTCTACCAAACCGTCGTAGCCTCTATCGAGATGATAGAGCTCTCGAATCTGGGTTACACCTTCCGACACCAGCCCCATGAGAACCAAGCCGGCTGCTGCCCGAATATCCCCAGCCTCAACCGGTGCAGCACTTAATGGCAAACCACCGCTTACCACCGCAGTCCGTCCATCAATTGCGATATCGGCACCAAAGCGACGGTATTCCGCTACGTGACCAAAACGATTTTCAAATACGTTCTCCTGCACAGTGCTCTTACCCTTGGCCACACAGGCTGCGGCCATAAAAAGGGGCTGAACATCGGTCGCTAACCCCGGATACGGTTCGGTAGCGAAATCAACAGGACTAAGCTCACCGTTTGATTTGAGTGAAATCTTATTATCGCTAGTCTCTATCTGACAGCCGAAGCCTTCGAGGAGATTAAGCGATGATTGCAGCGCAGGGGCATCAATCCCGGTAACGGCTACCACACCTCCAGTCAAGGCACCAGAAAGTAGATACGTCGCAGCTTCAATTCTGTCGCCGAGAACCATGTGTGATGTCCCGCCAAGAGACTCTTTGCCGAGCACGCGAATAGTATCGCTTCCTGCTCCTTCAATGTCGGCGCCCATCTTTGAGAGTAACTGCGCAAGCTCGACTATCTCTGGCTCCCTCGCAGCGCCATGTAGGATCGTCTCCCCACGACTAAGCGAAGCCGCCATGAGAAGGTTATGCGTCGCACCAACGGAAGGAAACGCAAGATCAATCTTCGCCCCGCGCAAACCACCTGGCGCGTTGGCTACAACTACCCCATGCTGCATTCGAATGTCTGCACCGAGTCGAGTAAGGCCTTGCAAGTGAAGATCAACCGGTCGTGTGCCAATAGCATCTCCGCCGGGAAGAGAAACTTGCGCAGTACCTGCGCGCGCGAGTAAAGGTCCCAGCACCCAGAACGAGGCTCGAAGCGATTTTACTAAGCCATAAGGGGCTTCAGTTCCGCGAATCTGCTCGGCAGTTACTCTAACTTCGTTCTTCTCGTAACTCGCTTTCGCTCCAAGCGATCGAAGTAAACGAAGCGTGACTGAAATGTCTTCTAGATCAGGAACATTCTGAAGCACACACTCTTCAGAGCTGAGTAGTGTGGCAAACAACAAAGGGAGTGCTGAGTTCTTAGCGCCGGAAACACGCACGGTTCCACTCAGTTTTTTACCACCATTTATGCAAAGGACTTCTGGCACTTGATCTCCACCACTCGGCTAACGCCTTGTAAATCTTTGTAAAAACTATACTCCCCTAGCCCGCTCGCGCGGACCAAGGATACTACCTCAAGCTCTTGGTCGTAGCCAATTTCGAGGATCAATTTACTCTCCACTTTTTCCTGAGAGGAGCCGGAATGCGAGCCCTTGAAAGCTTCCGCAAATTGAGAAATCAAAGCTCGAATCGCATCAAGACCATCCGCACCTGAGCGCAGAGCTAACTTTGGTTCAAAATTTTCCACACCAGAGTCGAGAACGGCTCCATCGGCGATGTACGGTGGATTAGAAAGGCAGAGAACAAAATCAAATTCCGTCCAGTGAATCGAAACGGATTTAAGAAGATCGCTTTGTAAGAAACAAATTTCCTCACTGACTTCAAAACGTTTCGCATTCGTTTCAGCAACGGCTAAGGCCGCAGTGCTTATATCAACGGCAACAAATTTTCCTTGCTCGAGAAAACTCGCGCCGAGTTTCTGCTGCAGCTCCTTTACAAGACTAACAACAATCGCTCCCGAACCGCATCCAATATCGAGCACGAGGTAGCGTTCGGGCTTGCGAGAAGTAAGCGAAACAAGTGCGCGCTCCACAAGCAACTCTGTTTCAGGTCGAGGAATTAACACGCTGGGTGTTACGAAAAAACTACGAGAGAAGAATTCTTTCTCTCCAAGAATATAGGCTAAAGGCTCTCCAGAAATCCTGCGCGCCGAATAATCCGCAAGGATACTATACGATTCAGAGTTTACACTTTCATTAAGGCAGAAAAGTAACTGCTCCCGGCTCTTGCCCAGAACAGACTCCAAAAGTTGCTCTGCCTCTGCACGGGCAGTGCGAACATCTAACTCTTCTAGGGACTCCAAGAGCGAACCAGTTAAGGCATCGCGAAGTTCACGAACGCTGCCGTCTAGCGGAAATGTAATACCGTGCGCCATGCTAACTAGGAATTAGAAGCATCTTGGAGCTTCTCAGCACGATCGTGAGCGATAAGCGGATCGAGCAAGACACTGAGCTCGCCGCCAAGAACTGAATCAAGCTGATAGATAGTCAAGCTAATACGGTGATCGGTAACCCGACCTTGAGGAAAGTTATACGTCCGTATCTTCTCTGAACGCTGACCGCTTCCAATTTGCGATCTTCTATCTTGGCTTCGTTCGGAATCTAACTCAGCCTGCTTGATTTCAAAAAGTCGAGAGCGAAGTACGGTCATCGCTTTATCCTTGTTCTTATGCTGGGACTTTCCATCCTGACAGGTCGCAACGATTCCTGTTGGTATGTGAGTTACCCGCACAGCCGAGTCGGTGGTATTCACACTTTGCCCGCCAGGCCCTGAAGAACGAAACACATCAACTCGCAGGTCTTTATCCTGGATGTCGATTTCAACGTCTTCCGCCTCAGGCAGTACCGCGACGGTGACAGTTGAGGTATGCACTCTGCCTTGGGTTTCCGTTTTCGGCACTCGCTGCACTCTATGCACACCGCTCTCGTATTTAAAGAAGCTGTAGGCACCAACACCGGTAATTTGTGCCACCATTTCCTTATAGCCGCCAACCGAAGAGACTGAAGAGTCAAGCACTTCTACTTTCCATTTGTGCGATTCCGCAAAACGGCAATACATACTGAAGAGATCTTCAGCGAAAAGTGCCGACTCATCTCCGCCAGCACCCGCCCGAAGCTCCATAATGATGTTCTTGTCGTCATTAGGGTCTTTAGGCAAGAGCAGCACCAGCAGCTCCTCGTAGAGCTTCTCTTTGGACTCTTTCAGCTCGGCCACTTCCGCCTGAGCGAGTTCACGCATTTCGGCATCTTGGGTATCACGCAGAATTTCTTCGCTACCTTCTAGATCTTCGGTAGTCTTCTGATACGAACGGTAGCAGCTCACGATTGCCCCAAGCTCAGAGTGCTCTTTTGCAAATACTCGATACTGGTCTGGATCACTGGCTACCGCAGGATCTCCTAAGAGCTGATTCAGCTCATCGTATCGCTCTGAGATCTGTTCGAGTTTTTCTATCATCTCTTTAGAATACTATCTTGTAATAAGTCCGTTCACGTTTAAGTATAGGTAGCCGAAATTCATCGGCACCTTACTCCCTTTCCTCGAATGAGACGATATCAAGCAAGTAGCTCACCTCTTTTATACAAAAGCCTAAGCATTTTCATAGCCTTTTTCATCGGCTACGCCGTCTATTCTCGCCAGGAAACTACCTCTGCTTCCTTAGCGCTATCGAAGGGCTTCGAATTGCTGGAAAAGGGGGAAGAGCTGGAGAAGGCGAAGTCGCACTTCGAGACCGCAGCGGAAGAACCGCTAATAGCTCACTGGGCCCACTTAGGACAAGGAAGGCTAGCACTGAGAGAAAACCGGCTCGAAGCTGCGGAAACTAACTTCAACCTTGTCGAGGCTAACTCGGCCGCATCTCTTGATGCGAAACTCGGTTTGCTTCAATTAGACATGAGAAAAGGTCCGCAAGAATCGGCCGAAACTGGTTCTGCTGCGATTGGGCCAGTTGGAGCTAAGCTAAATCAGTTGGAACAAGAACTTCGTCAAGCCAGGCGACGGGACCTTCTGCCGAAGCTTGCTCTATTGAAGGCGTCCCTTGCGGAAAGAAGTAAAAATTACCCCTACGCCCGTTCTCTCTTACGAGAGATTCGCCTGCTCTATCCAAGAAGCGCAGAGAGCAAGATGGCACGACTAGCTGAGAGCAAGATTCTTCGCGAACAGAACATCTCACTCACTCTCGCAGAGATCCTACAAGAAGCATCGACTCTACTTCGCGAGGGTCAACTCGACGATGCGCTCGGACATGTGCAGAACGCAAAAACTCAAATTGGCCCAGACACCCCGGCAGCCCTAGAGGCAATGTCGCTTGAGGAAAAGATTGTACGAAAAAGCGGCAGGAACGAAGAGGCTGATAGACTACTTGCTATTATCAGCGCAGACGGCGAAGTCGGTAGCGGTGACAAGGCGCTGCTACAAATGTCAAAAAACGCCTGGAACGCAGAAGAGCCCGAACGCGCGCTTTCCTTTTTAGGCAATTTCGAAAAACGTTTTCGCTCAAGCGACCTGCTCTGGGAGGCACGCTACATTCGAGCACGCATTTTGGATGAAGAAGGCCAGGCATCTGAAGCCAAAAGTGTTTACCAATCGATCGATTCCAAAAGCGCCCCCGTACTACAAAGAGAGAAAGCCCTTCGTCGGATTGCCTGGGGATACATGCGGACAAGCGACTACGAGCATGCGGCAAAAACTTTCGCAAGTATCGCCACGCTAACCAAAGACAAAGGCGTCTCACCAGAACCAGAACTCACTGCTGAGGAACCTAGATCCAAGTCAACTTCGTCTGCTCGAAAGGTAGATATGGAATTGCGAGAAGCGCATTTCCATGCTCGTTATTGGCATGCGTTCGCCTTAAGTAAACTCTCACCTGAAGAACGTTCCGAGCTCTCGGGAGCACAGACACCGGAAGCAATACTTAGCGCTGTCCAAGAGGAAGACCCCTTTGGATATTACGGCATGCTCGCGCGCGAAACGGCAGGAGACGCCGTGCCTCCCGGCGCTTCTGAAAGCTCCGCAGATTGTTTTCTTGCCACACCAGAGGAAATGCACAAACGCATTGCCATTCTTCGCGGCCATAATCTTCAAAGCTTTGCCAAACACGAAGTCAATTGGTGGACTCCACGTGAGAACTCTTCTTCGGTCGATATCAAGAAGGAACTCACTCGAGCCAAGCTTTTTCAGGAAGCCGAGCTTAGCGCGCTCAGCATTGGTTCTCTTCGCTTATTGTTTCGCAAGCTATATGTTCAATGGCAGACCACTCCGGATAACAGCTTGCTAGAGACTTGTGCGGCTGAATTGAACCAGCTTCGATACCCCTTGCCATTCCGAGAAGAATTCATTGCTGCAAGTAAGGAAGAAAATGCTCCGCTTGAATTCACACTAGCGATAGCTCGAACAGAAAGTCATTTCGATCCGAAAGCTCAATCAAACAAAGACGCCATTGGTTTAATGCAGCTTCTTCGAAGCACTGCAAAGCAAGAAGGCCTGCTTGAAACAGAAGAGCTCTTCGAGCCAAAGGTAAACATTCGCCTCGGCTCTAAACATTTAGCTAGACTGCTCAAACGCTTTAACGGCAACACGCACTACGTTTCCGCCGCATATAATGGCGGAAGCAGCGCGGTAGAAAGATGGCTGAAGAGGTATCCAGATCTAAGTTCGGCAGAATGGACTGAGCTTATTGGTTATCCAGAGACGAAGAACTACGTGAAGAAAGTGCGCCTCGCAAAAGCTGGATACGCCGCTATGAAAGCTTCAACACATCCATCAGAGCCTGGCGAAAAGCCTTAAGCATTAGCGTGCACTGGTCCTCAGAGAGCGACGCAAGTTGCTGAGGAACCTCAACACAAATCACTCCAACTTTTTGAATATCGCCGTAGGCTGAAAGGATTTTCGCATGTGAGTTCATGTCCCATGCGTCTTCTTGATACACCGTGTCTCCATCTCGAAAGACTTTCGCGATCACTTCCTCTGAATCAATTTTGACTGTCTCGTATTCGTCAATTGTCGAAGAACCAATCGCAAGACGAGGAACTAATTGTTCTTCGCCGGGCTCATACGCGTAAAGACATCCTCGAGTAAAACCAACGAGCGGGAAAAGCTTGCTGCTGAGCAAGCGAACATTGTCTTTATCAATCGTATCTGGCTCAAGCTTCTCGTACAGACTTTTCAGCTCCGCACGAGCGGAAGGTGGACAGAAACGAATAAAATTGTTTCGCTTTAGTTTCTCTTCTAGCGTTTGGGGTTGAGAAATACGCTCAAGTGGTGAGGCCTCCTTCGGCCGAAGCATCGCAGGCATAGCTTTCGCGTAGTGCGTACAGCTATCTCTTATCTTTTCCTCTAGAACTCTAAAACCTTCCTTGCCGAGTCTACGCTCAATTTCGCTCTTCGCTGTTAACCAGTCAGCCCGAGCACCGGGATACTTTTCTCCACTCTGTGCACGAGCAAGTGCTTCGCTCACTTCGCATATTTTGTGCAGTGAACGACCAATGCGCTCCACCTCTGCTAGTCCATTCCCTTTCGCAGTATCCAAACCATGCGAATCGCCTAAGGCCAGTCGTATCTCTGGAATAATGTGCCATTCACGCGCAAGGCTTACACCGAGAAGCAGCGGTGAGAAGCCAAGTACCCGGTCGAGCACCTGGTCTAGTGTTTTTTCTACGTCAAGCTCTGCTACCGCTCTGGTATAAAGTCGAGGATAGTTCCAAGCAATCATAGTAAGTCCGATCTGGCGAAAAAGAGCGCTGGCGTAACCGACGTCACCGTCTATTTCTAGCCCTTCGGCGAGAGTCTCAGCCGCACGCGCGCTTGTTACAGACTCTTGCATGCGATTAAGCTGATAGCTCTTTAGGGTATGGAAGCGATCTAGAGGAAGCGTTTTATGGCTATCTGCGAGAAGCCCACGAAGCTTCTTTACCCCCGCCTCTCGGAGAAGGTCCATCGGATGCACGGTGCGCTGATGTGAAAGACGCGGTTCAAGCATCTCACTGAGGCGCCGTAAACAGTACGTAAAGAGAGATACGTCTTTCTTAATTTCGTTGATGAGAGCATCAACGTCATCATCGTAACGTCCTTCTTCAATGGCGAACTGAATACGCTCAAGCAGTTCCGGATCAGCCGGAAGCCATGAACGATTCATTGCCTGTCGCATTCGAAGAAAGTTCTCGTTTTTTAATATTGCAAGTCTCGTCGACATCGGTCTCCAGTAGATTCTCGCTTCTCTACCCCGTCGACTACTCGAATTCGCTCTGTATTAATTGCACGCGAACGTGCAAGTTGATCGAAAAAATCATTCAAATCTTTGTTATCACTCAGCGGCTCGGCTTTGGGTGCCGCTTTCTTTGCTGCCGTGGGAGTCTTCTTCACAGGCTCAATCACTGCTTCGACATGCCGCTGGCATATCCGCACATCCGCACCTGCCCGACGAAGTATCCCCGTGAGCGGTTCTAGATCTGCTTTGCTTCCAGAGTTCCTAATTACGTTTGGCGAAGCATCAAACACACGTTTCGCCTCTAGCACACTGAGTTTAAGGTCAGTCATAAAGACAAGCTTTATCTGCCAAGCCGTATCAAGAGAGGAGTTACTTGCTCCCTCATATACTAAATCGTAAGTCACCTTAGATTTCATATCACTCACACACACAACTTCGCGGAACGCTTACTAGAAGCGACCGGGATACTATCACAATGTCTGTTTGCGGCCCAACTCAGAGGGACAGCAACGCACGTATGGAGTTCTGGGGAAACTCCTGCTCACAATTGCTATTCGACGTCTTGTTAGACTTACCTGAGAATAGGGCTCGCTAGCGTTTAAAGATTATTTTCGTCACAAGTAAAAGACAATTTTCGGCCACTGACGAAATCTGACACTCCGCAGGAGTATCTTACTAGAGGGCCGAATGCCTTAATCTTTTTGAAGACGTCCTAGAGTTCAAACTTCCCTGCTCCCAGCTCAATCACTTTAGTGACAAGCTCCTGAGAAAGAGAATCTTCAGTCAAATCGAGCACGCAAAACTCTCTGCTTTTTGATGTTAGGAAATATTCGTGCTTCGCAAACCACTGCTCAAAACGAAAGTTCGCACGAAGATGGCTCTCGAACTGGGGATGCGCAAAAACGTGCCCCTCGGCATCGGTCGTATCCGGTGTCACGCAGGAAAGATACCAGGAGTCTGATAGTAATCGCTCCACCAGCTCCGTCTTTTCTCGATCTTGAGCA
>QIGM01000421.1 GCA_003230795.1 bacterium | reverse complement strand
TCGCCGATAAGTTCTTCGTAGCTATCGAGATCCGAAACGTCATCACATAAAATCTTCCCCTTGAAATCGCTGAGCCACATGTGGGCTTCGATTGCGCCTTGGGCTTTTCTAACGCCGATGTGAACACGTGCGGGCAGGCCAAAGATTCGAAATAGGCTCATAGCGGTCAAGCTACGAACCACGCACTTGTCTAGGTAGGGAAGTCGGGTTGTTACCACGTACGTTGCCCACACGAGATGAGCGATTAGAGAAGAGTCTGCACCTTGGTTTTCGTTTGCGCTCATATCACGTCGAAAATAGCGCACCAGGGGTGAGGATTGTTTGACGAGGACAAGAAACGCGATTAGATGAGCCAATATTGTGGCTAGTACTACAAAGAGAATCCTTAATGCGAAGACTCTCATATCACTTGTCCGAAGTGCTGAGTGAATCTAGATCGTTTTCAATTGCACGAAGAATTTCCACCGCAATCTTCCGATGCACCTCGGGAGTGTAGTGGTCTTCGTCGATAAACGCCTGCTTCTCGTAATTCTCTAGCATCCCGCTAAGATCCTTTGTTCGCCACATGGTCCGATGTGCCTTCGAGAGAGCCGCAAGGTTCTCGCTAATAGGTTGCCCGTCTTTCTGAAGTTGTTCGTGGTAGTTCTTTGTAAACTGATGCGAGTTAAACGAATTTCTGAATCCTGGAATTGGCTGTATGAAAAAATGAGCAGCAAATCGGAATTCAGCAGATAGAGCGCGAATGAGTTTCTGAGCAAATAAATAATTAGCAACGCTTTCCGGCGGAGTGCTTGAGGAAGAGACGTTACCGAGTTCAATTGGTGTCTTATGTGTAAACGCTTTTGCCAAGGCAAGAGAGCTTAAGATATCAACAAGTCGTTTGGTTCGAGATTTTCTGTTGCTACTGTTCAGCTGTGAGAATCTCTGCTCAAAGATTTCAGAAAGCGCGGGCGAGTTTCTATTCTCATTTAGACCATCTAGGAAAATAACAAAGTCTGGGCTATGGCCATTTCGAAGAAGTAGAGCAAGAAGAAGCGCTTCCTGAGTGGAGTAGTAGGTGGAGCGGCCGAAATTTTTAACTGCAAAGGTACCCGGACCATACCTCTCTATTAGAAGCTGTTGAAGATATGAGGCAATCGTGTCTTTGTCAGCGACAAGTAATCCAAACTGTGTAGAACCTCCGAAGAGGTAGATTGTAAACTCCGCGTTGTCTGGCGCACTGATTGTTCTTCGCATGCTTTCATTCGAGACATTTACGAATTTTCCTTCTCGTGGTCTCTCGCGGAGCTGAAGGTAGGGGTCAAAGATGTAGGAAGTAGGAGAGCCCAGCGTCTCTTTCTGTAGATCACGAAAGTTATCAAGTGACATGTTAAGGAGCTTCGCTTGCGCCTCTGACGTTTTCAGCTGTTGCTTGAGTAACTCGGTATGAGCTGAGTTGGTTTGTCGATAGAATTCCTCAAATACCGCTACAGAAGTTAATGTGATTAAGAGTAAGGAAAGAATAGTTGTCCCAAGGAATCGATATGCCGCAGTGAGGCGAGGAAGTCCGAAACGAAGTCCGGCGACAAGGCATGAAAGAATGCAGACTCCAAGCAACAAAAGCACTATTTGATTAATTGTCATTCTCTATCTTCTTGGCGCAGGTAGTGTTTGTAAGACAACAGTTTCTTTTGTCTCCGAGGCAGTTCCTACAAAGTTGTAGGTAGTTTTTTCGAGCGAAAAAGTCGTAACATTTTTTTGTTCAATAGAACTAAACTCGTTCTCAGTAAACCATTTTCTCGATAGCCAATCGAGCAAGGCCGTAGTCTCTCTCTCTGTTTCGGGGTATGAAATTTCATCATAGAGATACATTCTCCCATGAAAACTATCCCAAAATAGCTCCGTCCACTTCCAGCTCGATGTTTGTTCCCAGAATTCTCGTGAGGACCCAAAAGCATACACCTTGGAAGTATCGTCATCAAACGACACTCGCAGTTCGACGCGGACACGACCAGAACCGACATAAGGATTTGCATACATTCCCCAGCCTTGAGCTGCATTGAAACTTCGTGCGAGTGTTTGAAGACGTAGGGGTATGAGCCGAATGGACGGGTTAATTGCCTGGATATTAGCGACGATGAGAAAAGCGATCATCAATGCGGGGATTATTTGGCTGATGGTGAGAGCCGGTGGGCGTATAATTTTTACGGTTGCACTTCTGCTAAGCGGAACAAATGGTAGTAGCAGTGCAAAAAGAACGAAGGGAATATTGCCGAGTTGGATGCAGAGACCCATACCAAAGGCTAAACCGCTGAGTGCCAATATCCCCACTCCTCTGAATAATCGAGTAAAGAAAGGTAGGAAAAGCAAAATCGGGGCGCAAAATTCAATAAGAAGAACAGAGTAAGTTAGCCACTGGCTAAGCTCTTCGTAGTTTCGTAGAGCGGATCCTAGCGGCCGAATCCAAGTCTCATCGCTAAGCACAACGGAGAGTGCATGCCCGCTTTGCCAGGCTGGGCTCCCCAGTTTCATCAGGGCGGAGAAAAAGAACACGGCTGCTATTTGTAGTAGTAAGCCTGCTGAGGCGAAGGATAAGATAGAAGCCTTTGCCTTATCTACGCCACTGCGAAGAGAATCGAGTGATATCCTTTCCCCCAGTGGAAGGAAGATACACCACAGTAGTGTTATACTGAGAATCTCGTCGCCGACTGTTGGCATGTGAATACAGCGAATATGAAACGAAGTGAGAAGATACCAGAGAACGGGAGTGATCCAGAGTACTCGGTAACCAACTAGGAACAGTGTCGCGCTTAGTACTGAAAGTATCCAAAGAGAGAGTTGGAAAGCGTACGACCCACCGAGGACGTTAACAGAGACAACCCTACGGTAGCGTAGGTGCACGAGTTCTCTAGGCACAACTCCTGAGTCCGTGAAGAAAATATCTAGCAGCGGCAGTATCGAAAAAAAGTATCCAAGACATAAAATACCAAGCACAATGCGAAAGATTGCAAGTGTTCGGAGGTCAATCGCAAATAGCTTTGCGAGGATAGATTCTTTAATTTCCTGAGGTTCCACGCCTTGATTGTAGCTCAGCAAAGATACCCCTCGCACTCAGTATTCGTGTCTAAATAGTCTATGAAAGAAGGTGAGATATTAATTGATCTCCTCCACGCAGACAGCTCGCGTCGCGAGTCATTGCGTGAACTTTTCGTCCAGGCTGCTCCTGATTGGGGACAATTGGAAGTACTGGCGTCGAATCACGGCGTTCTCCCCCTTATTGGAACGCAGCTTAAAGACCTAGGGTATCAGCCTCAGAACATTGAGCGGCGCGTAAGAGAACTTACGATCCGAGCGATTGAAATGATTCATGCGTCCTCAGCGTTGTCGGAAGCATTCAAGGATGCCGGTATCCAGCTCGCTTTTTTTAAAGGACCTGCTCTGGCACTACGGGTATACGAGACTCCGGAACTTCGGACAGGTAATGACATTGATGTACTTATTCGAAAGAGTGATTTCGATACAGCTGAGGAGATTCTCCAAGCACTGGGGTATCATCCGGTCGAAAAACTAACGAAGTTGCAGAAGAGTTCTGAGCTGCGTTTTCAGAACGCCTTGGAATTTCTAAATCCAAAAACCGAAATAATCGTAGATCTTCATTGGGCTCCTCTTCGAAATTTCTATGGCTTTCCAATTGCTGTCGAAAGAATTCTAGAAAAAGCGATTACTTTGTCTTTCTCGAATAGAGAATACTTAGTGCCATGCGAGCAACACTCACTTCTGCTCCAAGCAGCCCACGGCGGAAAACATACGTGGAATGAGCTGAAGTGGATTGTCGATTTTCAGTATTCAATTAAAACCTATAGCGATACGAATTATTCAACTTTGCGAAGTCTTGCGAAAGAGACAGGAACTCTGCGCATGCTTAAAACAGCATACTACCTGCTCGATACGATTCTTGGAGTGAAGCTACCGGAGGCATTTGATAAAACTTTTGATGATCAGAAAATTGTCATTCAGATGAGTGAAGAAATAAGAGAGCGTTTGATTGATGATGAAGAGCTTGGAGTGATTGATACCTTTTGGCAGGATCTGAGGTTGAGAGAAAACAAGAAAGATAAACTTCGATATATATTCTTTCGGATTCTCACTCCTCATGGTGAGGATTGGAGATTTATTACTCTTCCGGATGCCCTATTCAGGCTCTACTATGTAATCCGTCCGTTCCGGCTACTACTGCGATATTTAGGAGTTCGACGCTAGCGTTCGCCCCAATCCTTCTTTGGTAAATGCATCGCCATAGAACGAACTTTGCGAAAATCTAGCGATGGTTGGGCCCTCCTTACTTTTTCGAATGGATGTATTCCAAACCCAGATATACTCCCCATTAATAAGTCTAGCCTGCAAGTCTATCTCCGCTATATAACCAACCTCTACTCGGGCAAGCTCCGAGAACGGAAAATAGACACAGCCATAAGAAGTAACTTCGTCTCGTGGACCACCTGAGTATCCTATGCCCGGTAGTATTTCTGCGTCGAACCAGAGAAAGAATCCATCAGCATTCCCCGCTTTGGTGATTTCAATACTTAGAGTTTGAGAGACGTGCGGTTCGGTAACGGTAGCATAATCTAGTGTCACCCATTTTTTTGCCTCAGAAAGTAAGGTAGTGGAGCCGATACTCTTCCGACTCCAGTTATTTCTAAGATGCTTGTGGAGCGAAGTGAAACTTAGTGCCTCAAAATTTCCATCGATATCAGCATCTCGTGCTTCAGCAGTATCTGCGACAGCGGCCCAAAGTGTATCAGCACAAGGGAGCAAAACACCGTTGGGTTTGAGATACTTCTCTCGTGCATAGACTATCGTCGGTATGTGCGTGCCGTAGAGCGGCAAGACACCGCGCAAATCTGAGACAATGATATCGACTGGCTCATCAAGAACGAAATCGTTGATTGGGAGATTGATGCATTCCATTCGTTCACTGAATCTGTTCTCTTCTGCTAGCTCTTTTGCAACTGCGATTGCCTCGTTCGGCTCGACAGCGTACACTTTTCTCGCACCATAGGAGCAGGCGAGTAGGGAGAATGCACCAGTGCCTGCACCGAGATCGAGAACACACGATTCGGGTGTAACTACTTGCTGAAGCGCTGAGGCATAGGCCTTGACTCTGCCTGAGTCGCTCATCATTGAAGCATAGTCGAGTAACGAATAAGACATGAGTGGTATCTGCGGAATTATTCAGTTAGATGGGCGTCCGGTCGATTCGGACACGATCTCTGCAATGATAGATGCTTTTGAGACAGAATGCACTCCAGGCATCTGGGTAAAAAGCACCGTAGGCTTGGGAAGCCTTAAGCACTCGAGCTGTCATTACGACTCATCTACCGACACCAGTATCGTTCTAGATGCGCGATTAGACAATAAGGCGAGCTTACAGCAAGCGCTGAATCTTGAAGCAGATTCAAGTGATGCTCGGATTGTTATCGCAGCGTATGAAAAGTGGGGCGAGGATTGTCCCGAGCATCTACTAGGTGACTTTAGTTTTGCGATTTGGGATGAACGTCAGCGGTTATTGTTCTGTGCGCGTGACCATCTCGGAGCAAGGAGCTTTGTCTATGCGTACGTTTCTAACTCCTTTTTCGCCTTCGCTTCAGATGTTGCTGCACTATTATCTCTTAATTGTGTTTCCAAGGCAGTCAACCAAGGGCGAATTGCAGACTTCATCATAGGCGAACAGTTTCAAGGAACGAGTCGTGATGAGACTTTCTTTAAAGACTGTTTACGGCTTCCGGCTGCGAACACCTTGAGTTTGAAGGCGAAGAATCTTTCACTAAGAACGTATTGGGCTCTAGATGCGTCTCGGGAATTGCGCAGTGCGAGTGAGCAGGATTATCATGAAGAGTTCTTAAACATTTTCAGTAAAGCGATTGATCGACGACGCACAGAACCAGAGGTTGGCGTAACTCTGAGTGGCGGTCTGGATTCAGGAGCAATATTCTCGCTTGCGTATGCCCGCTTAAGTGGGAGGGAGAAGATTCAGACTTTTTCCGCGATTGATAAAAAGACTGCTGACTGCTTAGAGCTTCCCTCAGTGAATGTCATGCTCGAAGGAAAAGCAGTGAAGAGCACTAAGATTACGGCGGATGAAGTCCAAGAATACTTCGACGATTATTGGAACTTTACCAAGAAATCGAATGATTTGTTCGATACCGTAAATTCATCGATGCTCTTCTCGCTGTTCAGAAGCGCAGGGAGGCGTAACCTACATACAGTCCTTGGCGGGATTGATGGAGATCTTGTCACCTCCGGAAATCCGTATGCACTCGCTGACTACGCACGTAGCTTACAACTAAGGGAACTGTTTCTTGAGACTAAAGGCTATGCAGACAACTACGGTCTTGCATTTTGGAAGATGCTGACACAGTTCGCCATCCTACCACTCAACCCCTATTTGTTTCGTTTTGTTGCCAAGCACTTTTCCTCGGACAGTCTTGGGGATCGAAATAGATACTCAGGTGGACTTGCAATTAACAATGGCTTCGCCAGTAGCGTTGGGTTTTCGGAACGTCGAAGAAGGCTTGAAAGCAAAAATTTGGACAACCGTAATTGTCGCACTGCCCATGCAAATGCTCTTAACTCCGAAATCACTCAAATGGTACTTGAGCGCTACAATCGAATGGGTCGTAGTACGGGTGTTGAGTTTCTCCAGCCATTTCTCGACAAAGAACTAGTCGAATACTGTCTTGCCTTACCAAATGAGCAAAAGTTTCACCGCGGAGTGGAGAAGAGAATCCTCCGAAATGCGATGAAAGGGATTTTACCTGAGAGCGTTCGGACACAAGTATCTCACGGGTCAAGTCTAGTTCCTCAATTTCAAGAAGTATTGTATTTGAACTTTGCCGCTGAAATCGAAGAGGTTATCAATGGAAATTCTGCAATCGTGAATCACTATTTCGATTCGAACTGGGTGAATTCTGCTATCAAGCGCTTACAGCTTAAACCGAATGAGGACGACTACGGGGTTATTTGGCGGGTGTTTGTTTTGGTTCGCTTTCTCGCTTCACAATAAGGGCGGATTTTACGCTAGAACTGTGGTATAGTCATTTTAGAAAACACCGATGCCGAGCATGGAGAAAATGAGCGACGATAAGTTATTAAAATCCGAGAATAAAACTCCTGACGCTAAGTCAACGAAGAAGCGCTACAACAAGCCTGAGCTTAAGGTTTACGGCGCTATAGAGCGGCATACCGGCGGTGGTTCTGGCACGATGGCCGAGGGAACTATGATGATGGGAATGTCACGTTTTCCATCATAGAGCCAAAACTAACGTGTTTCTAAATCTAGTGAACCAGAATTGGCCCCCTCTTTGCGTAGTTTAAAGTCCTACACCTACTGTGGTCGCAGTATTAAAAGTGATCTCCTATTTCCGGAGCTTCACGCTCACATCGGCTCTGATGAAGAAATATTTTCACTTGTTCGTAGTGAGCGATACCGAGAATATTCGGAAGAATGCTGGTTTCATTCTTGGCAAGACGAGGAGGAGTTGACGTGGATACGTTTTGGTCGTGACGATGCGAAGTTTTTCTTTCAAGTTCGTGAGATTGCTCATTTCGAATTTGATGTAAATGAAAAGGTGCTCTCTTTTTCGCCATGCGAAGACGTTCCAGAAGTAACTATCCGTCATGTGTTACTTCATCAAATATTTCCCGTCATTCTAAGCTTGAATCCAGAGATACTCATCCTACATGCTAGTGCCGTTTCCATGGAAGACGGAGTCGTAGCCTTTTTAGGTAGGGCAGGAGAGGGGAAGTCGACAGTAGCTGCGAAGCTGTGCCGCGCTGGGTACCCTTTAGTTACGGATGACGTTCTACTAATCGAAGCACACGAAGGTGAGCTTCGAGCAGTTCCAAGTTATCCTGGTATTCGATTGTCTACTTCAACTTTGACAGAGGAATTCGCTTGCTCGCTCGAGACCGAAATTTCTGCGCATTACGCTGATAAAGAGCGAGTGCTTATCGAGGAGAATCAATTGAGGTTTGAGACGAGACCTAAAAAGCTTCGACAATTGTTCGTCCTTGAATCGCCTAGAAGTGCATCCTCATTTGAAATTACCGATCTCCAGTGGCCGAGCGTGGTACCTAGATTGGGTCCTTATGTGTTTCAGCTTGATCCTTTCGCAGACGAACAACAAAGAGCTGAATTTGAGTTCCTCAATTGTTTAGCGTCTGATACGCCAGTTGCTCGCCTTTGTCTTATGGAAGGCTCGTACTCGGAGAGCGAACTAGAAAAAGTTTTACTTTCTCATCTTAGTGTAGGCAAAAATTAGAAGATAAGACCTAAGTACCTCACGTGTTGGAATTGTAAGGCCGAGTATTCGATTCGCTGTGAAAACTGTAACCCGTCATTTTTTTAAGCAAGCTCAGCATATGCTTCGCGCTCTCGCGCTTCTTGCTCGTTATAGTGGACGATGGTTTTTAATCTGGCTTGCACTGCTACTTGTACAAGGTGCTCTGCCGGCGTGCGCGATCTACCTTACGAAGATCATCGTTGATTCTATTGTCGCAGGTGCCTCGCTTCAAACGATTCTTCCCGAGTTGAGCATCATTGTACTGATCGTACTCACGCTAGAGGTCGCGAAAGTCTGCTCTTCTTGGATAGCCACGATTCAAGGGGAACTCGTTCGAGATGAATTGAGCGTCGAAATATATCAAAAGTCTGCCGCCTTGGATTATTCCTTTTACGACTCTAGCGAACATTATGACCGAATGTATCGTGCTCGAGCAGAAGCACTTGAGCGACCAGAGGAACTACTTGATAACGTTGGAGACTTACTAGAAAGCCTAGTCTCCCTTGCCGCTCTTGCTGGTTTACTCCTGTCGTTTGGAGTTCTACTTCCGTGTGCATTGTTGTTGAGTGCGGTCCCTTTACTTTTTCATGTCTTCCGCCGTGCGGCTAAGGAGAGAGAATTTCGAGTCAAGTACACGGAAGAGTCTCGCCGTGTGCACTATTACGACTCTCTGTTGACGGATCGAGAAAGCGCAGCAGAGGTTCGGGTCTTTGATCTTGGGGCGCTTTTTATTTCAAAGTACCAGGATTCTCGGAAGAGAATTCGCAAGCGACGATTAGAGCTTGCAAAGGAACATGGTATCTCCAGCTTAGCAGCGACCTCTGCAATGCTCGTCGTCTCTGGTACGGCTGTCATTTGGATGTTGAATAGAGTGCTGCAAGGAAAAGGAAGCATGGGCGAGCTTGTACTTTTTTATCAAGTCTTTCGCCAAGGTCAGAGTCAGCTTCAGGGTCTGCTAGGAAACCTTGGTCGCCTCTATGCAAACAGTCTATTTCTAGAGGATTTCTTTCTGTTCTTGGAGCAGAGAACGGGGTTAAAATCGGAATTAAGTGAGCAGAAAATCCCTACAGATACTCCGAGAAATATCAGTTTTCAAAACGTAAGCTTTCGCTACTCTAAGGAAGCTCCCGACGTTCTCGATGATGTCAGTTTCGATATTCCTCAAGGTGGAATGCTCGCCATCGTCGGAGAAAATGGATCTGGCAAAAGCACTTTGGTAAAACTGCTCGCTCGATTGTACGAGCCAACGCAGGGAATCATTAGCTGCAATGGAAGCAATATCGCTGACGTGGGTCTTGATAACTGGCGTGAGAGCGTAAGCACGTTTTTCCAAGAACCGATGCGATACGACGCGACGGTGAATGAGAATATTTATTATAGCTCGATTCACCATCAGAACAATACAGCGATGATTGTTGAAGCCGCCGCACGTGCTGAGGCAAATTTTTTCATCGAAACACTAGAGCAGCAATACGAAGCGATGCTAGGACGTTGGTTCTCTGGAGGAGTTGAGCTTAGCGTCGGTCAATGGAAGCGCCTTGCGCTTGCTCGTGCTCTATTCAAAAAGAGCGGCTTGCTTCTTCTCGATGAGCCTACCAGTAGCATGGATCCCTGGACCGAAGAGCGATGGATGAAGATGTTGAAAGAAGTGACGAAGAACCAAACAGTTGTAATCGTCACGCATACTTTTGCAGCTGCAGCATACGCAGATAATATTCTTGTCCTAGATGCAGGAAGGATTGTGGAATCAGGCTCCCATCAAGAACTTCTTGCGAAGAACGGTAAATACGCAACTGCGATTTCTTAAACTAAGTGGCACGTCACTGATTAAATAGGGGATTGAGAAAAAACTCCTGTCCCGAGCGATTCTTGTTGTGTACACGATTTTTCGAGCGAAAAGATAGTGCGCTTGGTGTCCGGCCTAGAAGCTCCCAAAGAACGCGAATATCGAGCCAGACACAGCGAAATCTTCGCTTTACTATATTGTTCCCAAAGCGCAGTCCCCACCCTAGAATTCCCAGCAATACTGACGGGAAGTCAAAATACTTAAACGCAATGATGCTTTTGTTGGAGTAAGTCGAGACATATCGTCTTGTCTTCACCGGCTCTTTCTTTACTGTGTTTGCGTGAGACGCGCCTACTGCGTGATAGACTTTTGCGTCAGGAATGGTGACGCATTTCCAGTTCTGCTGCCACGCGCGAAGAAAGAGGTCGGTATCTTCATCATCAAGGAAAAACGAAGTATCCCAGCCACCAATCTCTTCGTAGACTTTTCGATTAATTAGGCATGCTCCGGCGCATGCGTAAGGAATTGTGGTCCCGCTTGGAAGGTCTACTGTGTTTAAAACAGTTCGGAAAGGGTACGGGCTATTCACATCCCACCCGGAAGGGCAGAAACGCACTCCGCCGTGAATCCACTTTTCTCCGTCGTATGTCCACTGCCATGGATCAGATGCGGCGATTCCTTGTTCCATATCTATTGCTTGCTCTAGATGTTGCAGACAGTCGGGTTCAAACCACATATCCTCGTTGCAGAAAAATAGGTTCTCATGCGTTGCTTCACGTGCACCAACACTGTAGCCGCTGACTAAACCACTGGAAGGCGGTTCTGAAAGAATTTTTAAGTTGGAGTGTAGAGAGAGAATTTCAGCGGAGCCATCGGTGCTTTCTCTATCGACAATTATGATCTCCATATCGACGCCAACTTGGGACTCTAGAGTTGCGATCAGCTTAGGTAAAAATTGCGCACCGTTGAAGTTAGAGACTATTACTGAAACGCTCATCGGTTTAAGAATTCCTTGGGCCGCGCTGTAACTCGCGCATCTTGAGCTTAATCATATACTCATAGAAAGCCATATTGACGCAGTATGTAAAGCCGGCTCGACCTTCGAGAAATCCAAGCCTAAATACAAAGGGTACGGTGAATCGAAGCAATGGCCAGCCTGGAAGTTTACTGAGAAGTATTCGGAGAGATTTTAAGCGTACGGCAGAATGCTTAGAGAAGAGTTCCGAGAATTTTGCGCTTCGCTCAATTCGAAGCTTTGCTTCCTGGGTTGAATAGCGATTATGTCGTTCAAACCAATGGCTCCAGCCTTTAGCGTAAGCAAAGTGCAGGGATGGAGCCCTTAAATAGCCAAGCGTTCCTTTATGCACAACTTCTCGCTGTGCGTGTCCGAAATTTTCAAAGCTGCTCCAGCCGCGACGAACAACTCGGAACTGCCATTTCGGGAAAGAATCACAGCGTTTTAGCCAACGATCAAATAACATCGTTTTAGAACAGCAATAGAATCCAGCGCAGTTGTCATCCGCGGAACGAGCAGCTTCCTTGAGTTCGTCGACAAACTCCTTCGTAGCCTGTTCGTCGGCATCGAGAAAGAGCACCCAGGGATGTTTAAGGTCACAGTTTGCCAAAGCCCAGTTACGCTGTGTTCCAAAACCTTGAAACTCGTTAACGAGACAAGTCGCGCCCAGCTCTTCAGCGATAGTCTGTGTTTGGTCAGTACTTCCGGAATCAACCACATGCAGATCATCGCACCAGGAAAGAGCGCTCATGCAGTCACGGAGAGAGTCCTCTTCGTTTTTTGTCAAAATGATACAAGAAATCAATTGGCTCACTTTTTTGCTCGAATTTAGACTTATCTCTTAGATGCGCTCAATTACAGGAACAATCCAGGTAATAAATACCAGAGCAATTCAGTCAGAAAGCCTTTCCAGCATATTTTTCACATGAAAATGCATCAGAACTCAGTCGAACTCTTTTTGAAACCAGAAATTACGGGTGTTTGAAAGCAGACAATGGAACAGATTCGCGTTCTGACATTCAGGGTAGTCAATAATCTACTTGATTTCGGCATCTTTGCTTCAGCGTACTTTCTAGGGCTGTGCGTCTTTCTCGTGGTTAAGCTTGGGTACGTAAGGCTAGCGGATATTGAGCGTTTTGATTGGCGCTCAATGGTAATGATCTATCTGATCTTTTACGGCTGCAATTTCTTCTTTCTGGCGCATTATCAGGTCTATCACTCCTCGCGATTGCGCTCCGTGTCTAAGGCGATGGAGCTATATTTGAGATCTTGCGTAATGGCGCTGCTGGTTGCCGTCATTATCGTGTTCCTTTTTCCATTTCTTATACCTAGCCGCCTACAACTAATCTCAGCTAGCGGTATCGCGTACTTCCTTCTCGTGCTCAAAGAGATCGCACTTCGGCATCTCTTAAGCCAGTTGCGACGTTCTGAAAAATACCAGCGTCGGACTGTGATTGTGAGCAAGAACAAAAAGCTTATTGAAGACCTACAAGAGGCTTGTGAGGAAGATGCTCTTCTCGGTTTTGATATCGTTGGCACCGTTCGACCTGATAACGAAGAAGATGGCGACGAAATCGATCAACTTTCGATCCCAGTTCTTGGCACAGTCGATGAGCTCGATACGGTGCTAGAGGAGCATCATATTTCGAGTATTATCTGTATCGGAACAGAGATGAGTCCTGGTTTACTTGAGGGAGTTGTCTGGACCTGTGAAGTGAGAGGGGTCGAAGTCTTGATCAGGCTAGCTCTCCTTGACCGACTTATCTATCACGCACAGTTAACAAATGTCCGCGGGATTCCACTGATTCAGTTTCGTAGCGATCCGGGAGATACTCTAGGATTATTTCTCAAGTCTGTTTTTGACAGAGTTGCCAGTCTTGCGCTGCTGACGGCGAGTGCTCCCTTGCTTATCGTTCTTATGGGGGTAGTTAGGATAAGCTCTAAGGGCTCTGTCATTTTCAAACAATCTCGCGCAGGCTTAAACGGCAAACCCTTCACATTCTACAAATTTAGAACTATGTACGAAGACGCTGAAGCGCGAAAATTCGAACTCATCGATCAGAATGAGCTCGATGGACCGGCATTTAAAATTACCGACGATCCTAGAGTGACACCGATTGGAAAGTTACTCAGAAAGACAAGCTTAGACGAATTACCTCAGCTACTAAATGTGGTTAAAGGTGAAATGAGTTTGGTTGGTCCTAGACCACTTCCAGTCTCGGAAGTAATGCTTTTCGATGGCTGGCATCGCCGAAGGCTGAGCATGAAACCAGGAATTACAGGTCTCTGGCAAGTTGCCGGACGAAGCGAAATATTGAGCTTTAAAGATTGGGTCAGAATGGACCTAGAGTACATTGACGGCTGGAATCTATATCTAGATTTCGTGATTCTCCTACGAACTATTCCAGCCGTATTAATCGGACGCGGCGCGAAGTAAGTAATATCTAATAGTAAGAATAGTACAGGTCGTCTTCGTAAAAGGTGATTCGTTTTGGAATCGCGTTTAGGAGGGTTCCTACCATCTTTGCTTCTACAAGTTGTAGTCGTGAGACGCCGAGTTTTGCTACTCGCTTCGTTGTTTTTGCACTTCGTACTACGTAGATGACGCCGTCGGCGTGATGGGAAAGCTGTAGTGCGTCAGTTGTCCCTGTGAGAGGGGGAGAGTCGATGATGATGATGTCAAACTCTCTCCGAGCCACATCTAGAAGATCGCTCATGCGCGCTGAGGCAATTAGTTCACTCGGAGCCTTCTTTGTTGTTCCGGCTGGCATAATATAGAGGTTATTCACCTCGTTCTTGCGATAGGCCTGCTCGAAGGATGCAGCGCCTAAGAGGTAGTTGGAGAGGCCTGGTGTTCCTTCGTTGATGCTGAAGAATTTATGAACAGACGGAAGATGGAGATCACCATCAATTACAAGAGTCTTCTTCCCAGCTAGAGCTAAGCTAATCGCAAGATTACTTACGCAGGTACTCTTTCCATCTTGGGTCTGGCCGCTCGTGACCAGCAATACCTTCTCTTCTTCGGAGAAGAATCCTTTCATAAGAATTGTGCGCACTCGCCGAAAACATTCGCTTTCACTTGAATTCGGATAATGAAGTGTTGGCAAAGAATATGAGAGATTACGTCCGTTAGGAGTGTCATTTTCACTACTAAAAAACTTTTCAAAATCTAAGTCGTTTTCGCTAGTGTTTGCGCCATCTTCATCTGCAAGGCTTTCTGATTGAGCATCCTTGGCTTGTCGATTTCGCTCACTATGTACCCCAAAATGTGGAAAGCTTCCGATAACGGGAAGAGGAACTGTGTGCTCGAGTTCGGTTGGTGTGCGAATAGTCTGGTCAAAGAAGTCTAAGACGTAGGCCAGTGCGATTCCAAGAATTGGACCGAATATTAAGCCAAGGAGAATGTTAAAGCGGACGTTCGGGCTGAAAGGACCGTCGGGGCGAAACGCAGAGTCGCGGAGTACGACGTTCTTTTGTTCACTACCCGCGTTTACAAAGATGTCTTCGATTCGGTGCTGAAGTAGAGTCCCGGCTTGTTTAAGCGACTGATGCTCCGCGCGGAGGACTGAATACTCCAGCTTTATTTGAGAACGCTTAACATCCTCTCCGTATTTTTTTTCGAATTCCTTCTTAATTGAATTTAATTCTTCGCGTAGGATTTTTTCGCGCTCAACGTTTGCTTTATAGCGTATACGCGCCTGCTTAACTTTGTCCTGTGCGGTCATGCGCACAGATTCTCGAGTCACGTTGATTTCGTTTTTCTTATCCTTGAGCCAAGGATGATGTTTGTTACTGATATTGGACGCGTCGACTTGACCCTCGAGCTTTTTGAGCTTTAAGTATTCTGAGCGAGTTGCGGAATCAATGTTGAATCTATTGTTTCCAGAGGCAAGATTTAGCTCCCTAAGTTCAGACTCAGAAGCAGCTCGGTTGAGTACTGCGCTGCTCAAGTTGGTGGTTAAGTTCTGATGTTTTGCTCGAAGCGATTGTTCCAAGACGTTTCCATCGTTGAGGTAGCGACTATTGTTTAAGGTAAATTTTTGCAGTTTGCGCTGGGCTTCTTTTATCTTCGCCGCACTTTCCTCTCCTCGTTCTTTGAGGAATCGACGGTTTGTATTCGCCGCTGCGATACGCTGATCCTTAACAAGCTCGATGAATGCGGCGGCGTGAACGTTTGCTATCTTCGCTACAATATTCTGATCGGTGTCTGAGGCGATAATACGCGCAACCGTTGTTTCGGGAATCATTTCGTAGCTGATGCTGCCTAGATAAGCGTCGAGAGTGGAACGCACCGGTTCTCGGTCAACTACATTTCCATCTTTCGTTACCACTTGTTCCTTAAGTGCAAGGTTTCGGTCGAAGTGCTCTCGAATTTCTCGATTACTAGTTACGACTCGCTTTGCGATGTCATAGCTTTTTAGAAGCAAGAGCTGATTCTGAATATAGTAATCACTTTGGGATTCTGCTTGGAGAAAAAATCCAATCGCGTCATCAGACGGCGGTACGTAACTTCCAATGGACACAGATGAAGTCGCTCGAAATTTCTTCGGCGTTGTAAGTGTCATGTAGGACGCGCATATAAAAGTGACGAGAGAAGCGAAAAAGATCAGCCAGCGGTAGCGAACGATGACGCCGAGATAAGCCTGAAAATGGCGCTCCTCAATCTCGCCGCCGGCGTAGAAATAGTTTTGCCTCTTCAAATCAGAACGAAGAAACTCTTCCTCAGGCGAGGGCACACCACTAGCGGTGGCTGATGTGGTTGAGTCTGTATCCGATTGACCTATCATATAGTCGTCTTTGTCGAGGTTGATCCCAGTCGTTGAAGGCTACAAGTTCAAGAATTCCGGAGGAGTAGCTATAGACTTAGAATCGACGACTTAGAGGTCTGGCATTAGCTGAAAAGTAAGACGCCGGAGAGAGTGCCGGAGAGAGTGGAGGCGAGTTAGGAAATCAATAGACATAGCAGGCACTTAGTCTAGAGTAATTCCTCAATGCTCGTAATAAAGCTGCGAGCTGCAGCTTTAATTTCAAACTTTTCGGCGAACAGACTGCGAGCATGATCTCCCATCGTTTGATGCTCTTTCTCCTCTAGATCGAGCCAACGATTGAGCAAGGAAGTCGTTCCGTCTTGTGAATCGGAATCGACAAAGCCTGCTCCTGTAGAATCGATCTCTTCCCAGATATTCACCTTATCGCTGATCAAGACGGGAGTTCCGCAAGAGAGAGCCTCGACGACGGCAAT
>QIGM01000010.1 GCA_003230795.1 bacterium | reverse complement strand
GCTTCTTGAATCTGCTTTACTCTTAACTCTATTGCTTGAAGTTGTTCGTTAAGCTTCGAACGATGCTCCACAAGTCGACTTTCTTCATTACTAAGTTCTTTGATGATAACAATCAGTCTTTCCGACATGATGACCGTTCTCCTATTAGTTGAATGTGAATTACCAGAGGAAGCATGAACACGATGAAGTCGGGATTAAAACCACTTTTTCTCCACCTGATTTCCGTACACTGTCCATTGCGATTCTGGTAATTCTGTTCGACCATAAAGCTCCAAGTAAGGGCCTGGGCTGGCACGTTCAATGAGTGAACGTACGATGGCAGGTTTGCGGCTATGGATCGTGCGTGACGATTCCAGCCAGCTACGAAGCGTGCGGTCTTGAAATGTGAGACGCCCACGCACGCCAAGCATCAAGTATTCGTGGGAGACACGCCAGTAGTTTCCCATCCCTATTTCTGGCTTCACCCAAACCATGCAAGATTTATATGTGAAGCCCCAAGCATCCAGGACTTGAAAAGCTTCGCGGAGAAATGGGTTTGTGGTCCAAAGATGAAGATGAGCGTTGTTTTGAGCAATTTTGCCAACAGGTTCGTTACAAATTTCATCGACTGTCATTGTCGGATAGTGATTCGCTACGGCTCCGTTTGAAGCTTTATTGCTATATTGCCAGGGAGGATCAGCGTAAATGGTTGGAAACTGGATGCCAGTATCAATAAGTTCAGTAAGGCTTTCAACAATTTCCGGTCTAGCAGGATCAAGGTCCGTTTTCTCCGGTTGCACTGAGTCGGTCGAAAAGAGTTGTGATTGACGATGCCTGAGTGGTTCGCACTCACGACGCAAGTAGTCGATAATTGAAACCACTGATGCAGCTACCTCATTCACATCACGACACGCACTAAGCTGACCTAACAGAAGCACCGCATCAATTCTTATTGGGGGCTCAAATATCTGACGAAGGCAACCAATCGGCACTGGATCGCCAGATTCCGTTTCCCAGCAATTGGCGAATTCGGCACGCAGTGGTCCAATATTGAACGCTAGGTCGAGAGTGGTAGCAGGGCTAAAAATAAGGGCTTCGCGAAACGCCGCTGCACGACGACCGCTGGGCAGAGCAGCCAGAATCTTGGCTATCGGCGTGATGTGTTGGAGAGAGTCAAGCAAACGACTCATGACATTCTCCCTGCGCCTAACTGTCGGACCAGGGTGGAATCAATGAGCGTAATTACTGTCTCACGAATGTGAGGAGGTAGCTGTGGCCACGCATCAAGCAGATACTTTACTTCAGCTTCGTTTGGCCAATTAGTGCCATCAGAAGACATGTTGGGGTCTACAGGCACTACATATTTACTGACTTTCAAAACAGTCGAAACCGTAACTTGTTCACTCGTAACGTTTTGTGACGAGCAACACGCGGGTTCGATTCCCGCCGCCTCCACTGAAGCATGTCTCGTGCCATTTGATGGCATGTCGGGACATGACTCGACATAACCTCCGTTACCACCGGGGGTTATTTTTTTTGGAATTGGTGAAGTGTTTGGACATGTCGAGCCAGCCGAAGACCCCAGATGACATGTTGGGGGCTCGTGGTCACTACACATATCACTACACAAGAGTTGCTCGCTCTTGGATTTATCAGCCTTCGCTTGCTTATCTGAATTTGGAGATTCCCGCTTTGGCCCGTTGGGTGAGGGAAGGGAAGAGAGAGCTTTCGATTTTGTGTCCAAGCCCAGGTGAATATACTTCATCGTCATACGGACATCACTATGGCGTGCTAACTCCATTGTCTCTGCAAGGCTCGCTCCGCTCTCCAGCAGCCCGTTAATGTGAGAGTGCCGACCAGCCGCATGAAAATCTGCGATGCCCTCATCGGTCTTGTATGGGATATTTATCCGTTCGAGATCGAGCTTAACCATGAGCCAAGTTCTTCTTTTCCCCAGCTTGGGAAAAAGCTTCTCGTCAGGTTTCATGCCCTTGAGCCATTCCTTGATTTCTGGCACTAGCTCTTGGTGTAGTGGAAGGACATCTTTACGCCGATGCTTACTATGAGCTGCCTCTATGATTAGTGTTGGAAGTTCTGATTCAAGCTTGAAGCTTCTCTTGGTCAGGCTTCCCAGCTCCTTTCTACGAAGCCCCGTCATAAACGACATAAGGTAAATAAAGGCTCTCTCTTTTCCGCTAAAGCATTGTATTGAAACATTGCTATCACGAGCTGATTTCATCAGCTGTCTCATTTCATCCACTGAGAGCGCCCTGCGAGGGTGGCGAATATCGGTTTCAGCGTTTAGTCGCTTAATCCCTGCAATAGGGTTAGATGAGATACGTTTTGGAACCATCCAATTGCAGAAAGAGTCTAAAGCCTGGAGGTAATGGTTATAGGTGCGTTTTCCAATTCCGTCTTCTTCGGTGATTTCATCCATTGCTTGCTCGACCGATTCGATGTCAAAATCGGCAATTGACTCAATCAATGCTTTCTCAAGAATGCGATTGATTCGACTCATTACAAGCTTGACGTGCTTCTGAGTATTCTTACTGATGCTTTTCTTGAAAGCTGCCAAATGCTCAGCTATAGGAAGTGATTCCTGCTGAATCCGCTTCTCTTCTTTTGGGTCAATCAATCCATCACGCCGAAGCCGTGCATCTTGTTCTAGTAGGGTGGCCCTTTCCACTGAGAGACGCTTGTCTTTGTAACCTCCTATTCGGCGACGCTTACCTCTATGGTCTGTATACTCAATCACATATGGGTCAGTCTTCTTATTACGATCTTTAGGTTTGAACACTGTAGCCATCGATCATACCTTTCATTTCGAAACAAATTCTAGGAATTATTCTTCGGACAACCGTTCGCGATCCAGTCAATGATAACAGTACTTTGCCATCTTGGGCTTTTTCCTACCTGAATTGGTTCAGGAATATCTCCTTCTATCAATTTTCGGCTTAAACTCCGCTTATGAAATTTGATGATTCCCGCCAACTCCTCGGAAGTTAGTAGCTCTGGAATGCCGTTACGAATAACTTGCTGTTGGAGTAACCGAATAAGAGCCTGCATCATTTTGACTAGTTGGCTAAACTCATCGTTCGATTTTTGACTCTGTTGGTTATGACTATTATTTTGGTGCATCGTCGTCTCTCCTTTCTAAATCAACACGTTTGATGTTGTGGAGCTATTTTTTCACGAAGTATTTTCACCCCGTGAATTGCTTCGTTGGGGTGTATGGTTAATCGGCCGTCTGACACATCAAGACTTTCCTCGAAAGTTTCTTGCAAATAGAGTGGCATTCCACTAACGTATTTCACGAGTATCATGCCATCACTTGTTTTTCCTTCAAACATTACCCATACGTTCTGAAGAATCTTAAGATATACGTATATTTCTTCGCCAGCTCCTGACAAATCCCCGGCTACACGCATCTCTGGCAAAAGCGAATCTGACATAGTTGATGCTCCTTTCCATGTGGATATCGCATTGCTATGGCTCAAGCCTCTCACGTTCAACAAGCGTTGGGCCAACCCTAGAGAGTAGTGATTGGATTTCTTTGATTTTAGCTAAATTTTCCTCAGAGAGATTCTCTATAATGTACTCATGGACTTGCACTCCAAAGACTTTCTTTTCATAGACTGGTTTCATATCCACCCAGTATTCTCGCATTCGTTCCTTGTCGGGGTAACAAGCCAGTTCAACCAGATTACAGATGCATCTATCAGAATCCCCAAGGCAAAACTTCTTTATGTATGACCAAGATGCAGACACCTTTTTTTCGCATATCCTATTTGTGAAAGGGTCTCGAAATCCCTTATCAGTAAATGGCAAGAGTAGTTTGTAAGTCTCCCAGGTATTGGCCTCGGCTCTTATCTTCTTAGCTTCTCGTATTGAGTATGGAATTGGGGGTTCTGGTTCTGTCTTCATGTATTTTATGAAGTTGGCAACTGGCTGCTCTAAAAAAATAATGACGAGAAGAAGTAGCAAATACGCAAGCAACCATTTTGGAATTGAATCAAATAGTGTCCGCAAGGCCTGTTCAAATAAAACCATGTGCTCTTCTATAGAAGATTTCTGCTTGATGTTTTTTTCGTCAGACATGTTAGTTTCCCTAAAAAAGTGAGGAGAGCACTTGCTAAAAAAGCAAGCACTCTCCTCCACACACATTAATACTTCATTGTGTTTATCATTGTCGTCTCACGACTCAGCCATTGCGAGAAGCAGGCCGTAACATCGCTAGAGCGAGTTCCAATTGAATCTCGCTCTAGTTTGTTAAATGAAAACTTTCCGCAGTGATAAACTTCATAGGTACTCTTACCCATAATCTTCATCATCCTATCTCCAGCAGATGTTGAACGGGCTTGCGGAGAATATTTACTGAGCAAGCCATTTCTTACATCCTTTGATGTGTATTCAGAAACCTGCGTTAGGCCAAAGGCTCTATCAAGGTCTCCAGAATAAACTATCCATGCTGGAAAAAAGTCTCGTGGAAATTCAGGAGTCGGCAATCCAGGCAAATCATAATTAGCCTTGGAATTCTCAACCTGAAACACAATGATACTTTCCTTTTTTTCATTCTTCATTTTCTTCTCCTAAAGCCACAAGCATTCTCCAAAAAAGAGGGCAGCTTGCAGTCGTTCAATGCCCTCCCGCATTCCATGAATGGAATGCGGCAAGACACGAAAAGAATTTGTTGAATTGAAACTAAGGACAGCCACCTTAAGGACAGGCTGTTTATCCTTTCATCACTCCATCCCCACCCCCCCACCACGTAATGCCGCCGCTTCTCTTGGCATCACTTCGACACAGCCAGTGCGATTCTCGCCACTGGCGTTCGTCGCATTGCTGTTTCTACGGCTGAGGATTTAGGGCATGGGAGTGGGGAAGACTCCGCTCATGTAGAGCTGGAGTCTGCCCCTTTCTTGTGTAACTTGCCCACACTAATTGGGCGAATTGTGTCTATCGTATTTTTTGCAACGTCTCTCGAATTCGTGAAAGACAGTATCTATACCTGCCAGTCCTTCATCTAAGCATTGCAAAAAGACCAATTGCCTTTGGCTACAGTTTCCATTGTGAATAAACCAATCCACTGTCCACCAAACTGCGGAGGCCAGGTCATGAGCATCAGAATCATAAAAGCGATTTGCCAGACCCATCGGCCCGTCCTTAAATTCGCGACCAATCTTTACGGAAAACGAGGTTCCTTTGATTGAGCGAGTCCTTAAGACAAGCACTTTTATCTTTCCAAACTGCTTGCTATCTACAACAGTCTCTTTTGCCTTAGTGCGTATCTTTCTTCTTCTCCAAAACAATCCACACACTGGGCGATACACCAAACGGATCGGTGAGAAGGCCCATCGACTTGTTCGTTGTTCAATCATAATTTATCTCCTATGATTAATTTCACTTGAGGCAACAGGCAGGGAAGCTGCACCTAAGTGAGTCAACAAATATCTAAGTCCCTGCTGAAAGCTCAAAAGCTTTCAGCAAATACCTGGCGTCGATCTGTGAGTTGGTATTTGAAAAAGAAGTAAAGAAGTGAGCTGCACTTGTGGCCAACATATTGGACAGGCCAGATATCCAAAATTAGAGGAGGGGAAGCGGGGAGGACTTTCGTCCTCCCCTATGTGATTACTAGCTTTGTGCGAGCTTTTTACGCTCGTCCATCGCTTTCTTGACGAATGCCTTCATGTTTTCTTCGTATGCTGGCATGATGTCATCGACACCACTTAAGACATCAACAAGGATGTTGAGTTTTAGTTCTAGATTTGGCTTCAAATCGCCATTGCCTAGAAACCACTCAGCAGCCCATAGAGTTGCCTGTGCATGGTAAATCAAATCAGAAGCATAGCAACCGTCCCAAGAGTTTCCGTTGCTGATACGCTCAAATTTCAAATAGCTGTACTTGCTATTGGATTTTGATTTGCGCTCAAGAACGGATGCTTGGATAAATCCAAACACTTCTCTCTTTAGTAGGCGTCTGCTACTTTGCTTCTCATCAACACCACTCGTCTCATCCAACACTCCACTCACTTGTTCTTTCGTCTTACTTGAAGATGAAAGTGTTTTTCGACTATTATTTTCAACCATAGTAATTTCCTCCAATGGTCTAATTGTTAATAACTATTGCAGTTTCTGTGTTTGTGCAGGGCTGCAAATAGTAAACCAAGTCCTGCTGACAACCTTGCGGCTCTCAGAAAGAATCGATTGTCGAATGAATGTTTTGCTAGGAGATAAAACGAAGAAGTAACCACATTTTCGACTAATAAAAGGACTAGTCGTGAACCCTATTCCAAGCACTAAGCCCGGAGAGGAGAGCACTCACGCTAGTGAGAACTCTCCTCAAAACAACCTTTTATGAAAACCTAAAAAACGAATTCGGGACCGTAGCCTAATAGACAACTAAAGAGCACAAGTGCTCCGTAAATACGTATTCGCGTGGGACGGACTAGTCCGTGCTCCCTTGCAAATGCGAATGCAGTTGTCATCAGCTCCATCAGTCCCAAAAGAAAAACCCACTGCAAGATGAAATTCACAATGCTCATAAGTTCCTCCATCGAAATGAGGTTTTCGAAATTGCCATTTCAGGCTGGCCAGACCTACCCTAGCTGGGCGAGCTGCGTATCAGGTGCCGCCGCACCATATAAACCCCGAGCACTCACCGAAGTGAGAAGGGAGGGGTTAGTCCGATTGGTCTTTTGTGGATTGCTGCTCTTCGAGAATCCAGGTGTGTGCTTGGTCAAGAAGTTTTCTAAGTGGAAGCAGGTCGTTTTTCCCAAAACTTATTGTTTCTTGCCACTGCTCACCATCGTTCTTGTACAACCTAGAGAGTGTCACGTTGTGCCTGGGGCCGTTCTTTGTTTCGTTTACCCAAATGGCAGCCTTGAGGCTGCCAAGCCTCTTTTCTGCAACAGGAGGCTTGCTTGTCATGGCCATGATTAACCTTTCAAAAACGAGAAGAAGAATTGTTACTAAACGATGTTTGGCGTTAGGTGTCAGGAGCGGATTTGTAGGTTTGTCTATTTGGTTGGGTAAACTCTTTGATGCACTTCTTTGGCTTTTTCAGACCACATTTGCCAGGTAGTAGAGAGTGAAGCAGATTCTTTTCTTGGCAGCTCGTCGCGGTTTTTATTGGGCGTTCTTGAATTTGGCTTAGGTGCATAGATGCCATTGCTATCGTGGTGCTTGGGGGGCTTGCAAGGAGCCTCTGGCATTTCATTAGGAAATGGATTGATGATTTGCCCTTTGTCCCAAATGTAGTCTCGAATAGGAGTTTTGTTTCGTCTGTCGTGCTCTTCTTTTTCAATATGAAAAAACGTATCCATTATCATTGGAAAGCCCCCCCATCCTTCCTCTGTTGCATGAAGGGTATCAATAATGCATTGCTGTTTGTTACGAGTAATTTCTCTAATCAAATCGTATTCAAAGAAGGGCTTGTCGTATTCAGACCAACCATGAGATTCACTACTGTTAGTTGAATGGCTGATATCTCCTTCAGGATTTGTATTTTCAGATTCTCCAGTTGAGTTTGAGTAAGTCTGATTCTTTCCTTTTGTTGTTGGCCCTGACTTTTGGTATTCATCTAAATGGAGCATAGGAGACCAATCTATATGAATGTTGGTTCCACCAAAGAAACTTCCATAGTAATCTTCACTTCCAGTTGCCAATTGTGCTGCGTGCTGGTGAGCAAGCACCACTCCGCATCGAAAGCCAGCAGCCATGTCAAGAAATGCTGAAAGGGAGGGCGACGTCAGATGAGCTGCCTCATCGACAATAACTACAACATTATTTCGTATGTCCTCGTCATAGCTTTGTGCTGCCGGAATCAAACTATCTAGAAACATCCTAAACAATGGATATGCCGTATCTGGATTCTCAAGCACGTTGCAAAACACGTAGACATATTGAGGCTTCAGGAATATTGAGTTCACATTAACCATGTGTAAAAAATTCTCTGGAGTTTTCGGATTAAAGACCGGAATCTTTGCTGCTTTATCGATGACCAATTCTGCATGGTCAGGTTCTCCCTTCTTAGACGGACTGACGAGCTTTATTTTCTTTGCTAGCTCAACAAAATCTTGTACTGATGTTTCAACTGCTGAGCCAATCTTGCCTTCAGATTTTGCCCCAAAGAATGATTTTCCATATTCAGTCGAACTGACTCTTAGCCCGAAACCTGAAGTAAGATATTCAGCTTTAGCAACAGATGTCATGTTTTTGTAAACCGGTTGCTGCAAAGGAGGAAAGACGTGCGTAGCTTGCCCTGGTGTTAGCGAGATAAACTTAAATGGCAGTCCATACTTTTTGCACGTCTCGATCGCACTATTTAGGCTTGCCAAATCGCCCTTAGGGTCGAACTGGATGATAGATAGGTGTTTCTTGCACGCTGCTATTCTTATTAGCTGATAGATAATGCTCGTAAGCCACACCGTCTTGCCTGCACGACTCTTCCCACGCAGCCAGAGATGTTCGAACAGGCAGCAAAGCCTTAAATAAAGACTTTTACCAAGAGTTTCTCCAATAAGAATCCTGTCGCTATAGTCATAAGGGTCCATGATTTACTCCATTTCAATGAACTAGATAATGTGTTGCTAAGTGGCTTTACTCAGCAGACCTTTGCCCTGCCTCAAATCTTTCCCTCCACGCCTTAGCATCCCTGGTGATATCTTTTGGTTCCTCCTCTTCTGGAGCAGGCATGAATCGTTCGTAATATTCCCCCACGATGCTTTTGTATGTTGCCGCAGAGAAGAAGGTCGAGCTGACCCACACACCACACGGCAGTGATAGAAAAAACATGGAAGGTCCAAACAAAGGATTGCTGATTGTTCCCGATTTGATAGTTATTGCTCCAGCCAGAAAATACGCACAAGAGATTAAGACGGCCCCGCACATTAAGGGTTCAGGACATGCCTCCTTGTACCATTGACCTTCAACGTCTTCTCTCTCAAGATGTAAATCGACTTCCTTGCTGTGATATTCTCTCTTGTTTGCAAGCTCTACTCTTGCATCTTCTATGTCGCATTGAATCGTTACTGTGCTGAGGCCGGTAATCAGAAGAAGCACGAGAGCTGTAAAGGGGCCAGCCAATTCATGCATTGGGGTGAGAGCTGATGAAAGTAAGAATACTACCGCCAATGCAGCACCTACATATTTAAGGTTGTGAATGGATGTAAAATGCCTTTGAGATACCGTCTCTCCGCTCCTTACAAATGAATTCGCTGCGTAATAGCAGAAATACCACCCAGCAATTAGCCAAATAATCAGGATGACATTTAGGTCAATCAATGACCCTCTACCGCATATAACGAGAATTCCTACAGCGAGAATCCAGCCCAGCACAGCTGCCCCAAATAGCATGATGTTTCGTTGCTCGTACCAGCTAGGCTCTCTAAATGGCCAGTTAGGTTTTCGCTTACGATATGCAGTTTCGACCGCAATCTTTTCGATTATCTTGTTCTGATTCGACACGGACTTATCCTTGTACTAGTTCAGAGCTGGGCAAAGTTCGGCGTAGTATTCGTGGTAGATAACATCAAACGAAATATGCTCCCAAGCGGTCTCTAGTTCATGCTTATTAAGCTCAAATTCCTGCTCGATTGACTTGGCCTTACCTTCGCTATTGGTCACAACAACGATGCAAAAGCGTTGGTCACGTATCACTACATCTTCAAAGGCTGCCCTGGAGCTAAGCGGTTCTGCACGAAACCTTTTCTGCACTTCTTTCTTAGCGTTACTAACGATTGTTTTGTGGCTTGCTCTGCCAGTATCCACGATGACCAGTTGCACATTCATTAACTCGCCGGAGGGAGAGTAGTTGAGAACATATCGAGGCTTAGTAATGTTTGTTGCCGAGAGACCTGGAAAATCAGTTAGCTCGTCATCGGTTAGAAGAATTCTCTTACCTGCTTTCTCTACGCGAGTTTTGCTCTCAGGTTTCTTAGCAGGCAGATAGCAGTAGCAAGTGAGAGCAATATGCTCAGTAATCAAATTTCCATTTTTGGATTTCAAATAACGCTTGATTCCAAGCTGCTTATTTACTTCAGGCAGCAGCAGGTATGCCTTCGCACTTCTGGCAAGGCATACCGGCTCTTGGCAGTGCTTGCGAAGTTTCTTAACGAAACCTTTGGTGCGTTCATAGTTGCCATCAAAGACTGTTTCCTGAATAACAGAGCGAACCAACACTCCCGTTCGAGAACAGATGTCTTGAACTATCGGGTGCTCTTCAAAAATGGTGCTAGAAGAGGTCATATGGGTAGTCTCCAAAGTATTCGCAAAATTGTTTGATTCTTCGTGCATCGTATGCACCAATAGACTCCACTATTTTCATTAGTCGGTCATCGCAGATAATTTTTGCATCACAAATTTTCCTGCCAAATCCAGAATCTGCGTCTTGAAATATCATTTCACCAACCCATAGCTCCCGAATCTTTATTGGATATGTGAGGTAAGCCTGCGAGAGCAGGAAGTCGTGATTGAGCATTAGTGGGTCTGCCAGTCCTCCCTTCATTAACTTGCCTCCCAATTGACGTGCTGCCTTGTGAGTGGCTGTGTAAATTTTCGTTAGCTTAGGAGGTTTATCCCAACGCTGCCTTACAAAGTATTCGAGCTTGTAATAATCAGGCGGCGGATTTTCTGGATAGGAACTGTAGATTGGAGCAATAACGCCTGGTAAAGTCTGAAGCAGAAACTTCTGGCACTTGAGATAGCCTCCATCCATTAATGCTTTAATGTCACGCTTTGCTAAGACAAGTCCGTTCTTGGAGTCTGGGTACAATAGTTCAGCGACAATCTCCACGGTCACCAACCGCACTTTCCAGAGCAGGGTATTTAGTAACATCTGGCGTTTTGTGCTGTTGTTACTACTCATGATTTCTCAATTACTATTCAGGAGTGTTTGTGCTGTCCTGCCTGCACTTTTTCACACTGCTCTAGTGCGATGCTTTCGTCTTAATGGATAGACAAAGCAGAAATATTTTCGTCGGAGCTTATTAGTGTTCTCTGAATTGCCTCTGGAAAAAGCTGCGTAAATAGCTCTAAAGATTGCATCTGTGTTTCAGTCAGAACCGGTTGCACCAGCCCTCTTTCAATCTCAAAATCTCCTGGAAAACGAAGGGTGTCTCCTGCAATAAGATGTGTTGTGAATCGACCATTACTGGATTCTACTGTGCAAGTTACAGATTCTTGCAGCATTGCAATTACATCGCAGACTTCTTTGCCTGGGATAGGACTGTAATCAATTATTTCTAGTTCTATGAGTGTATTACGTTCTCTAAATTTGATTCCAATTGGCAAATCAGATAGTCGCACATTCATGTTACTTCCTTTCCTAGAAGATAAATTACAAGACAACGAAGTGACGATCACAGGCTAATAAATCTCTACTCTGGAGATTCGATACTCATTCATGAAACCATGAACTATTTGAAGCTTCGTTGCATCAAAAGCGGCACCGAATAATAGTACAGGGTCAAAGAATTCTAATCTCTTAGAATGGCCATCGAATTTAATTGCTTTTTCTGGGTCAGTTAACCATTCTATTTCGTCTAGTTTCTCTGGTCGGTAAACGCCAAAGAATGGCATGGTCCTCTTTGGTTCTGGTCCTTTGCTTATGCAAGGAACAAACCAGAGCCCTGGAATGATTGGTTTGGTGTTGTGTAAACCAATCGTGGACAAGTGATGAACTGCTAAATCGACTCTTGCAAAATATGCCGTAGGAGAATCCAGAGATTCAACTGTTGAGAGATAGCTAGACACCTCCTTGTAGGACATCTTTTCTTCAGAGAGCTGTGAGTAAAATCTATCGTCTGCAAAAGTTGGCCTTGCAACTGAGCGAATTACATTCTTCATACGAAGAGGAGTGCTAATGCTGTAGCGATAAGCAATTACTTTTTGCGGAACAATGCACTCGCCTACTAGAAGCTTTAGGCGATGTTGAATCGCTTGGGCGATAGTTGAAGCATTCGCATATAGCTCTTTGGCCGTCACAGAAGCAATCGGTTTATCCAACAAGCCACATTTGCCCCAAGGCAGAACAATCGCGGTGTATTCCTTGGTTTGGAAAACACCTTTCTCCACGTAAGGCGGGAGAATTTGATTCTTTAGAAGTGACTTTATTGTTTTAGTTGTTGGATAATTCCCAGTACCTTTATGCTTCCTGGCTAGCTCTTTTCGGACTAGTGGAACCATTTGCGAAACGGTTAGCTCATGCCCAGTGGCAATCATGCCATAGCAAATGCAAGCTATAACACCAAGCCAATTTTCATACGGCGAAGGGAGTTGTTGTTCCATGAGAGAGGTCTCCAAACAGGTAAACATGCGAAAATGCAACGCTTGAGCGTATCTCAAGAGAGATATACATCAAAGAGCTACACATTTTACACGTTGCTGTTGGACCTCATAGCATCGCAGAGAAGCAAACGCATCGTATGGACGATGTTACATTTACTGCTGCGGCTTGTGGAACCAAGAAAAGCCAACGGGCTTGTCAGCGTATGAACACTGAAAAACAAGGCACCGGCTTTCAGCAGATGCGATTGACCAGTAAATCGGTCAATCAATTTCTAAATCTAGGGTGTCTCCGGTAAAGAAGAATGCTTGTTCTAGTAAAACTTTTTAGGTAACTGGCTCGAAGAGCAAGTTGGTGTGGTTAAGTTCAAGTATTACGGTTTCCGCGAGTAAGGCAAGAGCAATTTCTTATATTTTATGGGCATAGCTGTCGGTGCTACCTCGATTGCTTCTTCCAGAACGCCCTAAGTTCGCAAATAAAAGCTAGTTGTGGCATAGTCATAAGGCACTTCGTGCTAGCATGCGGTGGGTCTTGTCTTTAGGTTAAAGGAACTTTTTCGGGCACTCAAAGAGTTGGTGTGGTAACTACTTCTTTGCTCGTGTGCCCCCTTTCTTTTGAGAGGTTTCTCGTCTTCTATAGACGTCCGGTTCTAAAAACCATTGGCAATGACCCGCCATCTCTCGACTTTAGTGTCACCTTTTGTCTCGAACTGTCATCTTGGAAATCCGAGTGCTTCGGATGCGAATACAGCGACCTTCATTCAATCCTTCAATACAGGCGGGGTCGGGGGCGAATCACGCAAAATCACAATCCTTCTATATTCAGGATGTTTCATCATCAGAGATTGGAACTGTCTGTGCCCTTACGACATACGACACTAGGGAGTAGGTCGGGGATGCGAGCGGCCCAGCGAGCGGGGGACTGCGAGCGCCCCCAGGCGATTCAGTTCAAAAGTGCTGGGACGAGGTTCTCACCGAGGGGTATGTGGTGGTAGGAGGGGGCGAGCACATTATACTAAGGCGAAATTCGTTTGCTATGCAAACGACAAAGAGGCTGCCAACGGCAGTCAAAATTGGGGTGGCTTTGGCGGAGGGGGAGAGCAGCGGAATTAGTTTTCCGCCCAGAGATGAATGATATTCATTCATTGCGGAAACTAATGTAGGTGGAGCTGAAAGAACAAGTTCTCGCGAAGTACAAATAGCATGACAGCCTTTCAGGCTGGCGGGATATTTGTTTTGCGAGGCCGTTGCAGCTATAGCTGCATAGAAAGAAAAAAGCGTTCTTCGCCAAGCAGTTTATGAAAACTGCGAAGAACGGCAATACTTGCTCGCTATTCAATTATTTAGCACCTGCATCCCCAAGTGCTTTCCTTCTTAGATACTCCTTCTCAGCATCTCTAATAATCTCATCTACGCTTCTTGTTTCAACCCTATATTGATACCCATTGTCCAGTGGGCCGCCATCTTCGTAAGCTTCTTTTGGAATAGGCAGCTCTCTAGCAAAATATTCCTGCAACGTTTCTTCGGTGGATTTTTCATTCATGACATTCTCGTCACTATAATTAGGCGTGTTTACACGAACGGAAGTGTAGAACAAGAATGATACAAAACATCCCAATAGAATTACCCAGGCTAAGCTAAGGAGTATCTTCCATTTCTTTCTTGAAAATAAACGAGGATGATTTCTAAAGATCATAAAGTAGATGGATATAAATGCCACTGCCCATAGCACAGCATTTAATATGGCTGAAGCTCTGGTAAAGCCGTCGTCGCTGAAGAGGATGCTGAGAAAAAAGAGAAAATATAAACCAAAAGGAATACACGTAATTCCAAGAAAAGCTCTTGCGTCGAGTAAAGGACGTTCTTCTTTTAATGCAAGTGTGTTCCAGTCTTCTTCAGAACTGTCGGAGTTCAAAAATACTACCGGCGTGACTTTGCATAGAACTAGAAGAAGCAACATGATAATTACACCAAGTGCCCATGCTTGGCCGCTTGCGTAGATTACTCCAAAGAAGCCACAAAAGCTGAGGGCGTATAGCCAGAGAAGACGCAAATTAGAAACGCGATTTTGCAGCCACTCATCAAAGTCAATTTCGAGTGATTCTATAAGCAGGTAATTAAGCAGATAGAAAATCACTCTCGTGCCAAGATATGCAAGTGCTCCGAACGCCCATTGATCGCCCAAAAAGCAAAATGGAGCTAGCCATAGCCCAACGATATAAAATAAATAGAAGGCTCTTTGAAGCTTGTCTTCTGGAAGTTCCATTGCTTGAGTAGCCACTACAAATGAATGAGATTCTAAAAGATGTAATTGTAGGAATATTTCTATTGATAGCACCACCTTGGTACTGCATTTGCATCAATTATCGGCTCTTGTCTTAGGAATTCTTCTTTTTTACGGGGCATGGAGGCTACCAACAGACGTTCGCTTTCGCAATGATTTTTCTCAGCCAGATGGCGTTTGGGTAGGTGGAAATTATTCAGGTAATGGACGAGACCCCGTACCGTTTTCAAGACTTATCGATGATATACTGATTGTCACAAATCCTGCTGAAAATTTTGATCACTTGGCTGCCATTGATGCTGCTTTCTCAAGTCTCTGATTCCTGCTTGAAAGAGAGGCTTTGAGCAGAGTTTAAGCCTTGGCCAATCGAAGCGAAGCGTGTTATAATGACCGTAGACAGACTAGCCATATGAGACCGTTTTACGGTTAGAAAGTGCCGTTAAGGCAGGAGTAGCAAACCACCATGAGTTATCAATTTCCACCCGAGCTAAGCAAGCTGGTCAAACAGCACATGGCTGTTGGTGAGTTCGACTCAGAAGACGACTTGCTCCTGCTTGCCCTACGTACTTTGGAAGAGAAAGAAGCTGATTGGATTGCCGTCGAGGAGAGTCTTAGTACGCTCGACCAAGGAGAGCAAGGCGTCTCATTACAGGAAGCCTTCGATACAGTTCGCCACCGTCACAACATTCCGCAAGATGCATGAAAACTTACCGGGTTCGTTTGCAACCTGCCGCCCTCGAAGATTTGGACCAGGCCTATCTGTATGCGGCCCAAAGCGCCCCAGAAACGGCCTTTAAGTGGTTCAATCGATTTTTCGACACGTTACAATCGCTGCAAAAAAATCCGACTCGCTGCATGAGGGCTGCCGAGGATCGGAAGTCGAGCCGCGAACTCCGGCAACTTCTCTACGGCAAACGACCTCATGTTTTTAGAGCCATTTTTACAGTCGACGAAAATGCCTCTATTGTTTGGATACTTCGCATCCGACGGGCACAACGTCGACCTCTTAGTCAGAAAGAACTTGGTGAAAACGGATAGCGACTCGGTTAGAGCCATTCAACAACTTCATTCATCAATGAAAAACCCCGGTTGGCGTGCTGCAAAAACCGGGGTGCCATGAAGAGCAGGTAGGCGTGAACAGTTACACCTTGTACTGAGCTTCGTGGCGATCAAAAACTTCTCCCATTGCGTCTTCCATAGCCTCCGATTGCTTTGCCTTTTCTTGAAGTGCTGCAATCATGTCGGCTGCTGTCTTCTGAATGAAGTGCATCGATTCTTGCAAAGTATCCACATCGCCATGATAAAGCTGGATGTAGTCCGAGGCATGGTTTTGACAATCAAGACCAATCGCCTTGGAAACAACAAAGGCAACTGCATCGGCTTCCGTTTCACGAACTTTTTGCGTCGTTTCTTTGCGACGTGTCCCCTTGTGTAAACGCTCGTGAGCGTACTCGTGGGCCAGCACATAGAAGGATTCCGCAGGCGGAAGACTCGACAAAATGGAAATCCTTCCACCACGTGACAATCCTTCGGCTCCATCCAAATCGTCTTCGTACTGCACTTCAATGCCTGCACGGGAAACGATGTTCTTCAACCAAAGAAGCCATTGCCCTGGCTCACCTTCAATCCCAGTGAATTCTGGCAAGGACTCGCCCTCAGTTTGCGCTACGTCAAAGACATGAACAATCCGAAAGCCTCGTATTTCCTTCTCGCTCGATTTCACATCCGTTGCTGCTTTGGCCGCTTTCTTCGGCTGGTCGTCCTTTGACTGCTTGTAAACAAGTGGTGCCAGAATGCCTATGCCTTTCTCTCCTTTCTTAACCGTGCGACCCAGTTTCTGCCACTGGCGAAACCCGGCCACTCTTGTCGCTGTCTCTCTCTGCTTGAAAATTAGCAGCGAATTTCGGAAAGAATAGTTGTGAAACTGCGCCATCGCTGAAAGGTAGGTCACCAAACTCTCGCTCTTGCCTTGGGCTAGCGAATCACTCAACGCTTGGAATCCATCGGTTGCCAGTTTCATTGCTTCATCACGTTTCATCGGATTATCTCCTCGTAAGAATGCAGCTACCGGCATTGCTGCAACAGTTGCACAGGATGGACCAGCCGGTCGGCCCACACGGGATAGGCACGCCGAGTCAAGGCTCCGCCGTAGGCGGACCGCGAAGCGGCTTGGCCTTTACCGGTGTGCTAGTGTGGGAAGAGTCGAGCGGCGTAAGAGAAAAAAACCTCTTGAGACAACCTTGAGCACGCCACCGGTTCAACCAAGCAACTTGCCTTGGCGTCGAACCGCTATGCGATGAAATGACTACTCGGTTGGAGGATTCGGAGAGATCGTAGGCTCGCCTATTTTGTGGCGCAGCTAGGAAGAATCGAAACCGTTAGCATATTTCAGATAGATTTGCAAAGAAATTGAGAATGACACGGATGGTTCGTGGAACAGAGCAACTCGCCAGAGATGCTCAAAATGTTATCGACGATAACACGCGCGAGTTCGTCGCAAGTGACATCCTGAGAATGGAACTGATTCCGAAACCGCATTTCAATCGGCAATCTGCCGAAGAGCAATTCTACGAAGATTATTTCGCTGCGGCAGTTGAGTTCATTGAGACCACGCCAGAACTTGTTCGTGACGCCGAAATCGAAGCAAAGCAACATGGACTGTCAGCAGCAGACGCCCTGCACATCACAGCAGCCAAGCTGGCTAAAGTCGAAGACTTCATCACGACAGAGAAGTCGACCAAGCCTTTGTTTCGCGTTCAGTCGATGACAATCAAGTCATTAGCTCCGTAGCGGACTGCATTTCGCACACTTTTCGTAGGGCACTCCTATTTCCGACTATTGTTAACAGAATATGAATCCACGCACGCTCGTTCTCTGGCTCAGAAAAAGCTTGCGCATTGGCTGCCTTTTATATTACATAAAGGACGTTATGAAATGTGAAAACCGCGTCAGAAACAATGCTCGACTCGGTATCAACTGCGAGGAATAGACACATGGAATTAGTGCAACAACTGCCCGGCGAAGAAGTGCTCCACGCGATTCGACAGGTTGTCGATCACCTTTGGGAAGATGAAAGGCGTCAATATCTGGATGCCGTTGAAGAAGGATACCCAGAAAAAGGACGTCTGTTTTGTTCGCTATATCAAGTCGATGCTTGGCTTGCCAATCGTGGCACCTAGTTGCAAAGTTGCCACCGAAGCCTCCTGGTTGCTTGCTGACACTTGATTATGAGCGATGAAAAGTCGAATCGCGATCAACTTCTCGATCGACGCACCACGCTAGTTCCACAGGGATCGTTCTCTTCGGCGTCGTTGATT
>QIGM01000418.1 GCA_003230795.1 bacterium | reverse complement strand
GTCAGGCTTTCCCGTGCCAAGTTCCTCGGAAATCACAATTGGGTCGAAGTATTTCTCGACGCCTAGGGCCTGTAACTTGTTTCGCTGAGTCACGCTTCTGCCGTCAGTGATGAGGGCCATGCGAATACTTGCTTTACTGAGTGCTTCTATTAGAGCCTTTGCCCCACGTGAGAGTTTGATTGCGGGGGTATGGAATCTATAGAGGTCGAGAAGATTTTGTTTGGATAAGCACTCGACGACACCTTTTTCTTTCAGTAGTTGACCGAAAATGTCTTCAGCTCTATCGCGATGCCACTCAAGAAGATTTTGAAGATAATCTATACCGATCTCGCTCTCTAAATGCTTGGCGATTGAAGCAAATCCCGAAAGAAGAAAATCTTCTTCATGATAAAGAGTGTCATCAAGATCAAAGACAATAACGGTCGAGGAATCAATCTTGATAGTCATGCACCAGCACTTCATCATCGTAGCGGAGCATCAGTAGATTCTCCTCCCAATCCTCAAAATACGTCGGCGCTATGTCGAGGAAATACTCCTCAATTAGCCATTTAGGAAAATTCGCGCCTGCAAGATAACTCAGCGGATACCCACCACCAAAGCGAGGATTAATTTCGATGCCATAAAAATCAGGCTCTTCTGGAGCGACCGAAGAAATACGTCGAAACAGTTGCAAGGTTAGGCAGCCGCGGGCACCTGGAATCAATGAAAGATTCTGCTTAACGAAATCGCAAGTAGTATTTCGAACGGTCAGGCCTTTACTTACCTCACCTGCTCTGGTTTCGAGGCGTTTTCTTGGAACAACGCAACGAAGCTGACCTTGTGAATTATAGTAAAGGTCTATTGTAAATTCTTCGTAATTTTTTCTATCGACCGCCTCCATGAACAAAAGACGTTCATTGCTTAGAATCTCCTGACTAAGCTGCGCTTCGTTCTCGATAAGATAAATATCGACACTACAGCTGCCATCATATGGTTTTACAAAAAGCGGGAAACGCGGCGAGTGCTTATCGATTGCGGCTGGCACGGGTATATTGTGTTCCTCAAAAAAGCCGTGAATCTTTCGCTTGTCTCTACATTTATTGACAAAGCCGAGATCTGAAACGACAACTTCAATACCCGACTCACTGAACAATGCGCGATTCTCTGCGAGCACGGCAAGTTCCGTATCGATGGTCGGCACCAACATTCCGACCTCAAGTTTCAGCGCAAGGCGTAGCAATTCTTCAATGTAATTTTTTGAGGTCACACGAGGCAGCTCAAAGAAACCATCAGACACCTGACAGGCAGGAGAAATATTCGGCTTTAGCTCAGCGGTGAAAACGCTAGCATTTTCAAAGTACTGCTTTAGTTCTCGGGAAAATGCCCTGACTAAAGAGACCCGTCGCCCAGCAGAAGTGATTAGAATGTTCTTCATCGACCTGGCGTTTATCATGAAAATTGACAAGAATTCAAGTAGTTCGCTCCCGTCTGTCATTTAGTAGCGTACCTCACACGGAAAACCACGGGTTTTCGTCACAATAAAATTGTAGTAATTTCAGGGGATTATAGACTATTGCGAGTCCCAAGATTCCATTCCGGATAAAAATATAGTAAAACTAACCTCGTTTTACAAAACAGGCCCCTAATAAGGCCCAACTTTAGGCTCAGACTAAGCTAAGAATGTCTTTTACTTATAGAATACTTATCGTTTTCCTACTGCTATCAGCCAGTGCTTGCCTGCGCTACGTGCCTTCGAGCGAAGTCGGCAATAACTCCAATTCGTTTGCGGGTGAAGATGAGTTCTTCTCTTACGAAAGAAGACTCGACAGTCAGCTAAAGGCCTTGGTTACTTATAGAGAAACCTTAACGGCCTCTCGACCACTGATTAGTACCTACCAGGTTGGATCGGGGGACTTACTCGAGATAGCAGTCTTTGGTCTCCCTGATATGGGAACTAGTGACCGCGTAACCCCAGGTGGCCAGGTAACAATGCCTCTCGTTGGCGGCGTTCCCGTTGCGGGTCTAACCTTAGAAGAGGTTCGAGCCACAGTAACTGAAGCGATGCGCACCTACGTAAGGAACCCTCAGATAAGTGTCTTTATCCGCGAGTACGAAGCTCATAAAGTCTCTGTTGTTGGGGAAGTCGCAACTCCTGGCGTTTATCCGCTGATGCGAAATGATTACACTCTCCTTGAAGTACTCTCTAAAGCTGGTGGAAGAACCGAGCGTGCAGGTGGCCGAGTAATTTTAATTCCTTCAAATACCGCCGCAAGCAAAGCCAAGGTTTCAAGTGAGGGGAAGCCATCGACCGCTCCGAGCTCTAATCGAGGAGTCGAGATTCATATAAATGATCTCTTCGGCGGCTTAGATAAGGCTCCTCTTTCTATAGGCTTGCTCTCAGGAGACACCATCATTGTCCCTCAAGCAGGAACCTTTGAAGTAGATGGCGAAATTATAAAACCCGGTTCGTATCGTCTTTCGACTGGCACCACAGCGCTTAGCGCAGTCGCCGCAGCTGGTGGCTTAACTTACTCCGCAAACGTAAACGCGGTTGAAGTGGTCCGCGACATCGGAAGCGGAAAAAAGGCGGCCGTCATTATCGACCTTGAAGACGTCGCGCTTCGAAATGGTAAAGATATTCAGCTTCGGGCAGGAGATCTTGTCCGAATCCCCAGTGCCTCAGGCCGCTTTGCTGGCCGACAGGTGGTGGAAGTTATTAATAGCGTCTTTAGCGGTGTAGGCGGTAGAGTTAACTAGAGCGGGATTCACGAGAATACCTCGCTAGGTGGAAGACTAGAAATGGAACAAAAAGACAGTCAGTTTTTGCGAAACGCTCCGAGCGCAGTCCGCTCTCAAGCCGGCTTACCCGAAGCGGCGGAACGAATTGTAATTTCACCCCTGGCGGCGATCGGTGCGCCTCAGACGCCTGATGCCGAGCCTTCACTCTCCGATGTCGTTCGACTCGTTCGTGAGCGCTGGCAACCAATCGCAATGACCTGCGCTTTATTCTTCGGATTCGCCGTTTTGTATTGCCTGCTCGCAACCAAGATGTACACGGCGAAAGCTGGCGTTGAAATTCGCGGCTATACTTCTGTCGCCCCTGGTTCGGACTCAGAAAGTGCTTACGGTAAATTCACTGAAAAGCGCGAGTACCTTCAAACGCAGATTCAAAAGCTGCTTCGTCTTAGCATCGCCGATCGCGTTGTCTCTCGTGACACGCTTAGTGAAGATTTAAAGGAATACTTCGAATCTCAGAAAAGTCTTACTTCTAAGCTGAAAGGGCTCCTATCCTTCTCCAGTAGCGAAGACGCGCTTCCAGCCGAAGAGAGCGATCAGCACTACCAGTATTCACTCGGTTTTCTACAGCGCTACCTCAGCCTTCTCGATGTGCGCCCAATTGAAGAAACTTCTCTCGTTGAACTCTCTGTTACAACTGCCGATCCTGCGCTTAGTCAACGCATCGCAAATACCCATGCGGAGGCCTTCATTGACCATATCCGCAAGGATCGACAAAACCAGACGTTAACTGATCTAAAATTCCTTCAGTCTCAGAATGAAGAGCTAAAAGATAAGGTTGCCGCAGCAGAAGAAGAGCTTGCTGAATATGCGGAGAACAACGAGCTTCTTTCTCTTTCAAAAGACCAAAACATGGTGACCAAGGAGATTTCAGATCTTACCGCACTCCTGGCAGAAGCCTCGGCTCGTCGTATTCGCTCGGAGAGTCTCCTTGGTGGTATCCAAGACTCCGGAGCACGCTCCACCGCACTTGACGATCAATCAATTCGACTCCTAAGAGTTTCCCTAAAAGAAGCGGAGGCGGATTACGCCAACTTAAATCAACAAGTAACTCCGGCGCATCCTTCAATGATGCAGCTTGGTGCTAAAATCGCTTCCCTGCGCTCGACAATTGACGAGCAGCGCAAAGAGGCTGTCAACGGCTTGCGGGCGCAATACGAGAGCGACGCCCAGTCTGAGAAGAAGTTGGTGGAGAAAATTGAAGGCCTAAAAGCGCTCGCTCACGAAACAAACAAGCGCCTTGTTCAATATAATATTCTGGAACGCGAGTACGACTCGCTTAAAGACCTACACCAGACAATCATTCGCCAGCTAAAGGAAGCACAAATCAGCTCCGTGAATGGTGCGAGTAATATCTCTATCAGCGATTTTGCAGCGAAGCCTCAGGTTCCTTCGGCACCACTACGCAGTTTGATTTTAATCTTCTCGCTCTTTGCCGGAACTCTTGTAGGCACGGCAATAGCACTCATACTTCATCTGATGGATAACACCTTGAAGACACCAGATGATGTGACGCAAGACCTCGGTCTTCCCTCGCTTGGATTTGTGCCTTCATTCTCAGTTGATGAAAAGCCTGACTCGCCAGCGATGTCAGAGCCAGTGGGAGCAGAGAATTCAGACGGAAGACGACGCCTCAGTTATGACGGCCCAGAGAGCGGCAACACCAATGGTGTATTCGCTAGTGGTGCGGCAAACAGTCACGGCACCGAAATACAACCTGTCGGTCCGGGCCAAATAGGCGGTGCTATGCCTGATTGCGTCACCCTTAACCCACGAGCAATTGTCTCTGAATCTTTTCGAACGATTCGCGCAAGCCTGCTCCTTTCTTCCGCAGACCGACCGCCTCGGGTGATCATGGCGACAAGTGCAAAGAAGGGCGAAGGTAAAACAACATTCTCAACGAACCTCGCGATTACTCTCGCACAGGCCTCCAATCGCACCCTCATCATTGATGCTGATATTCGTCAGTCCAAAGTCCATGAACGCTTCGATATCCCTGCATCACGAAGTGGCCTTGTCGACTATCTCGCGGGGCAGGCTCCTCTTGGCGATGTCATATCGGAAACGCCGATTGATAATCTCTACGTGCTTACTGCAGGCTCGGCGGCGCCGAACCCAGCGGAGCTTGTTGGCTCAGAGAAAATGGCTCAGCTGATAGAATTACTAGGACTTCGTTACGACTACATCATCGTCGACAGCCCTCCAATCCTTCCGGTTGCTGATTCACTCATGCTCTCGCAGATCGTAGACGGAGTTGTCTTGGTAGTTCGAAGCGGAACGACTGAGAAACAACTCGCTCAAGAAGCAACTCGCCGACTACGTCGAGTAAATGCTCATGTGCTTGGCGCAGTAATGAACGATGTTGATATCAGCAAGAGTAGCTTCAAGAGCTACGGCGATGCCTACAGTTCGGAATTTTATCTCATGCCTCGAGAGGACATTAAAGGAAATCAGGCTTACCGCTAGTTACAAACAGACCCTGATACTCAAGGTCTTAGTCAAGCCCCCAATACGTCCCAAACACGCATAATCCCCCTATGCTAGATGAGATTCTAGCGATACCATACTGAAAGACATGCTCTTTCTCCCTGAGGTCTCACCTTCGTTCACACTCCCTCCAAAAATCTGTAGAGGATAGTTCTACGCGAGAGCAAAGAACCAATTCTACGCGAGAGCGAAGAACTGCTTCTTCACTCTCGCGAGGAGAGTAGGGTTTTTTCTTACGGAAGGAGAACAGGCATGTCGAAGGGTCTACATGAACGGGCACGAGCCGCTTTTGACCAACGATTCGTGCATTACGAGAAGGTACTCAATGCCTTGCTTACCGCGTGGGCAGAATTCGAGGAGGACAGTGGAGTTGGCGCTAATGCGATTCTCTGGGGCCGAGGTGGCTTCGGTAAATCGGAAATGGCAAAAACCTTTGCCGAGGTTCTGGAGATTGAAGCTTTTATTCAAAGCTTTGGCGCAAGTTCAAGTGAGGAAGCCATCTGGGGCGAGCTTGACCTGGCAGAGTTACGCAATGGCGACGCGATAAAGTTCCACTTGAAACGATGTTTTCTGGAATGGAAGTTCGTCATTCTAGAAGAGGCGCTTGACCTACCAGGCCGAATTCTTGATGACTTCAAGGATACGCTTTCTGCCCGCTGTTTCCGGCGAGGCGTTGTGCAACATCCGATGAAAACTCGCACGATTGTGATTTGCACGAATCACGATCCTGAAAAGTTTCGAAAGCGCAGCGCGTCTGCCGATGCCTTGATGCAACGTTTCCCCTTACAGGTCGAAGTCGAATGGCCTGATTACGAGGCGATAAGCTATCGCAAGATGTATGAACGGCAGTTGAAAGACTACGCCGATCTTGCGCCGCTTTTTGCAATGATTGCCGCAGGTATCTCAGAGCGTTTCGAGATCATTTCGCCTCGAGAGGCACTGCATCTCGTCCGAACCGTCGTTCGCTACGCTCATTCACAAGAGCGAAAACATGTAGTCGCAAAGGATTTCGGCATCTTAGTTTCCGTCACGCGCTTCGGTCGCCAACGAGAGGACTTCCGCGAAATCATCAAGGACGCACTTGATAGTTGCGGAACTCACGTAAAACTCAATGGCTACCGACACGAGGCGAATGCAATCGTGCGTGAGCTTGCTGGCGTAAAGGCTGATGAGCTAGACCGCTACGTTGGGCTTTCGAGTGATCTTGAAAGAGTACGTGATAAAATTCACGCACTGGATGTTCCGGCCAGCGATGGTGGGTTTGAAGTGAAACAGGCGTTACTGCGTGATATCACCAAAGCCCTTCGTGAAAAGGAGTAGAGCGATGATCCCACGATTCTTCTCTGACTTCTTCTCACGGCACCTGGTGCAGAGACCTCAGCAAGCCTTCTCTGACTTACTCTCGCGCTATTTCGTGCGAGTGCCAAGAATGGAGATGCTTAGTGGTGCGGTGTTGTACGATCGACATGCTTCAGACGAACTTTTGCGGCCTCACGGCTTACAGATTAAGTCCGAAAGTCTGTGCTCGGATCTGAGCTTGCTTGCTCTTGGTTCGGAGGTAATCAATCGCTACGAACTAGAAGCGACTATTATCTTCGAACTTTCTAAGCGCTTACCCTGGTGGGCAAGGATCGTTCCGGGCCTTACAGACGCACTCAAGAGTGCAATGCTCAAGGCCCAGATGCGTGAATGGTTACTTCTGGAGCTTCTCCAAACTCTGCGTTTGCCAGGTACGAACTTCAAACGTCGCTACCTATCAGCCGCGGTGTTTTACTGCTCCGCGAAACTGGCGGTGCAGCGTTACGATATTCCGCTGGCTGAAGTTCGTGATTGGCTGCAACGGGTCTCAACTCTTGCGAAAAGCATTAGCGAGAATGAAGAAACCTTGCTTGAGGCGCTCCCGAACGATGCTCGCATCGCGGCGTTGCCTGAGATGCTTGCAGAGCAGTTTGAGGCTGAGAAAGTAGATGCCGAAATGTTCTTCTCAGGAGAGCTCTTTCGTGCGGCATACGCTATTGGCAAAGCTGTTCGGATGATCCGCTCCGCTCGTGACTCTAAAGAGAGCCGCGAATCCCAGCATTTGGATCGACTAGAAGGACTTCTGTCCCACCCCGGTCGTGCAATCATCTTGGAAACCTCGAGACGCTTGGAGAAGTTTCAAGCTTTCGTTCTGGAGAAACTTAGAGAGTTTCATCCTGATCCCAACGGTGATGAACTAAGATTGCGTCCTATAGCTGAGACAGGAGAAATTCGTTCCATCCGCACTGGCTCACTTGCACTCTTAGCGCTTCATGGCCCGCTATTTTGGAAGCGCGCAGTTGGAAGAAGCTTCGACGTCAAGGAGTATGGCTTCATCGAGGAGGAACGTCCGCGAGCTCATTTGCTCATCGACAAATCCCCTTCGATGCTGTTCTTCGGCAAGCTGTTCAAAGCAGGCGGGGTGCTCTTTAACCGACTTCTCTGCACCTTAGAGGATTCGGCTGATGTCACCTTTCAGCTCTTTGACGGAACACTCCACCAGCGAATTGAGGTGGAGGGGCCGTATGAAGCGCAGAAAGTCATGTCGATGATTCGCATGGCGAACTTTGTCGGCTCGGGAACTGATATTGATCAGGCATTACGACGCACGATTGCGGAAGTTAAAAAGCTACCGCATCGGACTACGCCTGATCACATTGTTCTTGTTACCGATGGCGCGAAGGAAGTGACTGTGACGCCAGATGAATGTGAGGTTATTAAACTCCATTGCTTTATACTCGGCGAGAGCAATGCTGAGTTAAGAGCAATCTCGCAAGCAACCGGCGGTGTCTATCAAGTATGCTAGACAGACCTGGGGCTCTGCGAGTAGCGTTTTACACTCTCCTCGCATCCCCTTTCTAGTCTCAATTTCCTTATACGAGAGAATCGAAAATTTCTTCGGTAGCTTGGGCAATGGCAGGAACTGAATAACGGCTCTCTATGAGTTCGCGACTTTCTTCTTCACGTGAAACGCCTGGAGTAATCTTTCTTAGAATAGCAGCAGCAAGCACCGACGACTCACCTGGTGGCACCACATCCTCTGCGTTATCAACAATCCGCCCGGCATCACCGACATCAGTAACAACAGCAGGCAAACCGCAAGACATGGCCTCGCCAACAACATTGGGAAAGCCTTCGCCGTAAATGGATGACAGGCAATACACATCCATCGCACTATAAAGCGCAGGGAGATCTCTTCGCTCGCCTAACCAAAACACGTCTTCGCTGATACCAAGCTCAGAGGCAAGAAAACGCAGAGACTGAGTGATTTCCGCTCCTCCGCGACCTACGATAATGGCCTTCACATCGCTTCTCGACTTCGCCACTTCAGCGAAGGCTCGCAAAAATGACTCATGTCCTTTCATCGGATCCAATCGAGCGACAAGACCAATCGCGACATCGCTCTCCCTCAAGCCCAACTCCTCTCTAAGATTGGCTCGCGACTCAGGGCTAAAAGTGTAGTGAGCGCTATCAATTCCATTTGGAACAACATGCTCATTCTCTACTCTGTATCCGAGCCCCTGATGATACCGCAAGCCGGCATAGGAGTTAGAAATCAATGCATCTACTTTAGGCGAAAACCATGCACATAAACTGCGAGGAATCGCTCGGCGGCGATTGAGCGTCATATCGGAGGCTCTAATTCCCCAAACCAATTTTGGCTTAGAACGACCTCGAGTCGCAAAGAAGGCCATTAGATTAGGCAGGTGCAAACCGCTATAGAGAATATCAGAACGAGCCGCCTCATTGCGAAGTTTCCAAACCGAACCAAAGAAATGAAACACGGAGCGAAAAGGGAATTTTCCTTTCGAAGCGAAAAGAGAAACTAGATCAACGTTATCGTCTTGCTTCAATGCCTCCCACTGCTGCCCATCTGGATACACAGTGATAAAACGAATCGAATGCCCAGAACGGGCTAAGGCCGAGGCAATCTGCACATACTGACGCTCTGCGCCGCCTGTGCCAAGTTTTCCAAGAAAGAAGCAGACTCTCACCCTAACTCCTAGGATATTCGTATCGCTTCATCAATGTTCCTGCGATAGGCCAGAAGAGTGCTAAATCTTTACGACTAAGCTTTTCCTTCCATTCTTCATCCAGTCGCAATCGAATGGCTCCGCTCATCCTGAGCCGGTTACCCGCTATGGTACAGCTTACGGGAATCTCTTTCCCAGTTTCCAAATCAGAACTCACATTGGAGTAATCGAGCCCGGTAAGACGAGTGACGCGTTCAAGCGCTTCTCTGGGAGCATTTAAAAAATCTTCGTAGCGAAGCCTGATTGCGCGATCTTCCGGAAGGGACCTAAGCACCCGCTCGACTTGAAGATTGGTCAGAGCCCAAAACGCTGCCGTCCTCCAAACAGGACGAACTTTCAAACTTCTCTCAAGGCCAGCAGCAGAATCTTTGAGAAAAGACTTTCTAAGTGACCAAACAACACCGCGACCATCTCGAACTAAATGAAGTAGAGAAACATCTACACCCGGCACACGCGACAAGGCGTATGCGCGAAGAGGATTCTTAGAGGAGTCTACTAGTATGGATGCACCGCTTTGTTCGCCAATAGCCTTGAGTAACGCAAGGGTTCCTTCAGCGTATCGAGCAAAGCGAGCGGTATCTTCCCTCACCCTGCGCCATCCCTTAATTCGATGTGCTTCGAAGTAGGCCTGGTCTTGCATATAGGTCTGAAGCTCAAACCCTGCTGCCTCAGCGCTTGCCCGCACGCTACTCCAGAAGGGGCAGTCGGATGCTGCTTCTCCGCAAGAACAGAAGGCATTCTCTTTCCACCCGTGTTCGGGCACGCCGGCTAATTCCCCGCAGCTTACCGCATCCGGATGAGCACCCAGCACGGTATCGAGCACAGTCGAACCACTGCGCCCTGCTCCGGCGACAAAAAGGACCCTGATATTTTCAGCCTTAGTTGCTTGGATTTTCACTGTTATTTTAGATAGTTAGCTTAGAACCGCGCGTTGAAATCCTACACCAAAATGCCTGTGAAAACAATCTTTCCGGGCAAACAGCACTAGTAGGGCGCAGCAAAGAGCGTAGTACCTGGTGCGGCGCTACTTTTTTACGTATGTTTTTAGCACCCTTGATTAGCTTCTGCTTGCCGAGATCAAAAAAGGGGGCACTGTCTGGTGTAAAACCGTGTAAATGTAAGTGCCCCAGGTATCACGTCGCTCTAATTGAGTTCCGCTCTAGGGACGCAATAACCGTTCATGTGTTCATGACGTAAGATTCTGGAATGGTTGTTACAGCAGGTCCTCAATGCCTTACTCGTCTTCGTCGTAAGGTCGTTGGGCTTTAGCTCGAAGCAGTTCAGGATTCCCGAACTCGTCGCGACGATAGTTCCAGGTGTCCCTCCGGCGGTATGCTCGCACTAGTCCACGCTGTCGCAATGTCTCTAGCTCCTCCGTAGTGAAGTCAAACATCCTTGTTACTTCCTCAGTTGAAAAAAATTCTCCAGCCATGATTACCTCTCAAAAAAGTGACAGTTCCCCCGCGCAGAAATACCAAGGTGTCTCTGCGCGGGTTCACTTCAAACAAAATCCCTCGTCTGTTTTTCTTTTTCAAGGAGCGGCGGCAGGGGTCGGAAGTAGCAGCGAACTTAACCAAGTTGTACAGTGCTATTAGAGCCCTCTGCCAGGAGCGACTCTATCATATCAGCTTTTCTCTTTCAGCAATGGAACAACGACTCTTTCCAGACGCTAAGTAGTCCAGTCCCTTCCCTTAGTGCCCAGTCCTTAGTGCTAACAATAAGAATAAACACAACGATGATTACCTTTTAGCTGCTCGGGTGGGTGAAGGGTTTAAACCACTTCACCCACCACGATTATACAGCTATAAAACTCACTAGGGACATGGTTCGCAAACCACTAGCCTCATCACAGGCTCGATAATGAAGCTCATGGACGTGCCTGTTGTTGCGCGAACCCCTTTTGCCTCACTTGGATCGTTCATATCAACGCCGAGTACCGTGAGTAGAAACTCACTAAGCTCATTAGCGATCAATCCCAATCCCTTCGTTGTTGGCGGACAGCCAATAAGAACAAGAAGTGAGTAAGGTCTGTATATTGAGAGATTATATCCCGCATCCTTGAATTGACCTAAGCCAAATGCAATCGCTCGCTTGCCCGCATCAGCGACCTCTTGCACGGAGAAGCTACCATTAGGAACGTAAATTCCTTCAAACAATCTACCATCCTCATGCTGTCCGGGAATTCCGGAAAAATCAATGAGAACGTTGTCGACTGTCGTTATCGCGTCAAAGTGCTTGTAAGGCCACTCAGCATTTTCAGGAATCGGAAATCCAAGAGCCTCTGCGCGCTGTTCCGGAGTGTTTCCAGTAAGAACAATCATCACACATCCTCCAAACAAAAGTTTGGCGGCAATTTAGGTTTAACCTTGTTAAAACCAAAATAAATCACCGCTGTACCTAGGAAGTATTCCACAATCGGCTTGCCTCATAAGCACAGATATTATTCAACTACTAAGGGAAATAATGAGAAAGAGTGGTGAGAGAGTTGCCTAATTTTAGGCGAAAATCAACCCGATGGGAGCAACCCTCGGCGTGAGTACCTGGTGTAGTACCTGGTGCGGCGCTACTACTAAAAGCAACTTAAAGTAGTTTCTCCTGTCTACCTAGTGAACGAGTCGCAAATAGCTTTTCTATTTTGATTACAAATAGTTACGCTTGGTTTAAGTTATTTTAACGGGCAGCGAATCTTTGGAGTCACCCTGCTCGAACCTCGATAAGCACACCGCTACTTTTGAATAAACCGAAGCGTTTATCAGTTACTTTTGAATAAACCGAAGCGTTTATCAGTGCAAGCCTCGACTAAGGGGTAACGCTCTCGCCAGAATTGATTGACTGTGGGCATTTTCGCGTCTAAAATACCCACTATGTATACAAGATCGCTAATACCCCCCGACCACTCATTCTTTTTATTTGGTCCTCGCTCGACTGGAAAAACGACATGGTTAAAATCGGTATTTAAAAACAGCAAGTATGTAGATCTGCTCAATCGGAGCACGTATCTAGAGCTCCTGAGAACTCCGGATACCCTATACAAACAAATAGCAGCTCTAGAGTTTGGGTCTTGGATTATCGTTGATGAAGTGCAAAGAGTGCCGGAGATACTAAATACCGTACACAGGGTCATTAACGATTTCGGAGATGCTTATAAAATGGTTCTTAGCGGCTCTAGTGCTAGAAAGCTAAAAACAATTGAAAGCAATCTTCTCGCCGGTAAGGTTATTAATCGTTCATTTTTTCCACTCACTGGCCAGGAGATGGATTTCAATTTTGATATTGATACTCTTCTAGCTTTTGGCACACTTCCTAAAGTAGCCTCGAACAAAGGACTCGCAATAGATGTTTTAGAGTCTTATGTCGTAAATTATCTCGATGAGGAAATTAAAGCTGAGGCGGCCACAAAAAATTTGGATTCTTTCACGCGTTTTTTGGAAGTTGCTGCAGTTTTGAACGGACAAGTTATTAATTACTCTAGAACAGCTAGTGACTCGGGAGTCGCGAGAACTACTGTCGAAAGGTATTTTCAAATTTTAATTGACACGCTTGTTGCGTATCGACTTCCATCATGGAATCCTCGGGTAAAAGTGAAAGAAATCTCAAAACCAAAGTTTTATTTCTTTGATCCCGGGGTGGTTAGGACCATTAATAATAGGGTTCGAGAGCCGTTAGATTCGCTAGAACGAGGATTTTTACTAGAAACGCTAATATTAAATGAGCTTCGAGCATACATGTCCTATTCTAATACAGGAGGGAAGTTGAGTTACTGGAGTACCTCCGGGAAGCTACGGGAAGAGAAGGAAATTGACTTCATCTGGTCTAGAGGAAAGCGAAATATCGGTTTTGAAGTAAAATCTTCTGACAGTTGGCGGAGAAATTTTGGTAAGTATCTTAAAGAGTTTTCAGAAAAAAATATGCTTGAAAGCGCGTACGGGATTTACCTAGGTGATGAGGTCCTGAAAGATGGGCCTGTAACGGTTCTGCCAGTGAGGGAGTTTATGAAACGCCTGTCGGTAGGTGCCATTTTCTAGTGTTATTATTGAGCCACCATCGCCAGATATTGCTAAGACCTTTCGCTAACTAATAATTCGATAGCCTATTGCCGTACAGGTCGCGGTACAACGTATTCCATCCCTCGTCGTCGCAGAACCCATGCCAACAACTTATTTCTCTCCGCAGGCTGAAGCGTCAACACGCCGTAGTGATTCGGCGATTCATAACGATTAATTTCTTCGACAACAACACTGCGCCCCGGAATCCTGAGCACGGCACCCTCGAGCAGTCCGGTCGTATTTGATGCAAAGACATCTCCATTTCCGAGTATCACCTCACCATCGGAGCGAACCAAAGAGAGCGTCGCTGATGTTTCCGAGGCGCCGGGGTTTATCACGACAAGCTCACTACGTTGCTCGAGATAGGTGTTATACGTTCCCCTCATTACGGTCCCGAGCGCCTGAACGGCTGGTACTCCATACATAAAGCTAATCTGACCATCTAACCTTTCATAGTGCATTGCGACAGCGACAATACTACTCATCTCGGACGCCTTAACTATCGCAAAACCGCGCCGACCTGCTCCGAGTAAAGAAGCTGCATCAGTAATGAGATGAATACTCGACTTCGGTGCAAGCTGATATTCAGTTTCAGACATCTCTTGCCCATCGCTCGCGTATATTCTGACTGACGCCGAAACAGATTTCTCAAGTGTATTGATGATCTCAAGAATCGCGGATCCACCACGCGTATCAAGCGGAACGGCTAACTCCTCGCCAGAGCCATAAAGTGCGTCAACCTGAAAGGCCGTGTCGTAGGAGGCTTTCTCTCCTGCGTTATCATAAAGATAACGAATATTGCGCACCTGAAAGAAAGCTTGAGCATCTTCAGGATGCCACGAAACATGACCGACAATATTTTTTCCGAATCGATGCGCTGACACATCCAACCTACCACTTGGCTGTAATGTGATAGCATCAACTCCCAAGAATTCACCCGAGGCATTGAAGAACCTAAGCTCTCCGCGTCGTACACCTGCTTGTTGATTAATCACCTGTATCCAATTTGCAACAAGATTTTTGTGATCTTCGATGCGAAGACTAGGATGGAAAGTATTGAATGGCACAAATTGTACTCCCATCTTTCCGTTACTCATTGGCATAGAGAATGCGAATTCATAGGTCGCGTCGTTTGATTCTTTATAGAACACCATGCCTCCATCCAGCGCTCCCTCCCCACCATCATGTTCAGAGCAAACCTTTCCGTACGAATTGGCAATACGTCCCTGCATCTCATGCACGAGCACATCATACTGAGACCCTGGTGAAATACTGAAACGTCGAGTATCGCGTGGTGTTCCGTCTAGACTATAGAGCGTTGTCTCTACATGTATTTCTTGTGAGCTCAGATTGACATGCTCAAATACATTCCACATTCTTGGAATGAAACCATTCCAGTCCGAACAAATCGTTGTTGAAAGTATTGGTTGTGAACTACCTCGGTCGTTGGGATTTGTTCCATCGGTTATTTCTTGACCATCTTCGACTCCATCGGCGTCACTATCGGAGTTAAAAGGATCAGTTCCCAACTCCTCTTCAGTCGCATCGAATAGTCCATCTCCATCAGAATCTACGTTCGTGTTTCCTCCGCTGGAACTTGAAGAAGAAGAACTAGACGAACTACTACTGGAACTTGAAGAGGAAGAGCTAGACGAACTACTGCTAGAGCTTGAACTTGAAGAACTACTCGAAGATCCACCACCTTGCCCCAAAACAAAGTCGACTGAAATTCCTTCTATAGTAAAACCTGCTGTTCTATCGTGAAAAAATCTGAGCGTGTTTGTTCCCACCACGAAGTTCGAAACATCAAAGGATATCGCTGGCAAAAGTACAGAGATGTTGTCGTTAGCGGCGATGCCCTGATTTCCGAAAAGAGAAACTTGATCTTGTCCATTCACCTGTAGCCGTCCCTCATCGGACACATCAGCGTCATGAACTTGTAGTGTGAGTTTTATTGCGACGGTATCTGCTGGAATACTTGGCAATGTAAGACTGATGTCGCCGTTTTCAGGTGCTGCTCCACGAAGCTCTAAGGGAACACCGCTTATCTCAACACCGTTATTTGGAATTACAATGCTGAGTTCTGAAGATAAGTCACTTCTATTGTTCGATGTGTCATAAGCAGCAATTGCAATATAATAAGTTGTGTTGGAATTTAAACCCGAGAGCACGGTAGAGGTTGAGAGCCCAACGTCGACCTCGTCAGTATAGTCACCGGAGACCTCGCCGTAGCGTACAAAGTAACCAGCAAGATCAGATTCGGCATTCGCCTGCCAATCTATCCGTGCCTGCGCCGCATTTGCTACTTGTGGCAAGACAAGCTGAGCAACGAGCACTGTCAGAGACAATGAGAGAAAAAAGGAGCACGCAAGGCGAGCCCACGCAAATACAACAACCTTTCGGTCGAACATCGGAAAACCTCAAACCGCTGTCGAGCCCCAAGAACCCCTCAATTCCTAGGGTGTTGTAATTCCTTCATGCGCTAGTTAGCGCAATCTGATTGTTTTAGTGCACTTATTATGCCAGCAGTAGAAACTAGTCTAAATTGGCTCTAGCGCCTCGTTTCGAGCCGCTAAATGGTTAAAACACCAGCGAATTGTGAATTGCACTACCGCTGAGCATGATAAGTTTTCATCAGCAACCTAGCTCTTTCCATTCACCATAATTCGAGCTAAATTGCAGACAATATTAATCGGTATTCCAAGTCCTCCCATAGTTTCTCGCATGTGCGGTATCGCTGGATTTTTAGACTCAAAGCAAAGGAATTATCAGCCCGAATCCATTCTTCGTCAGATGGGTGAGCGAATCGCTTCTAGAGGCCCCGACTCTTTCGGGGTGTGGTGGAATGAATCAGTAGGCCTTGGCTTTAGTCATCGACGCCTCAGCATCATCGATCTCTCCGCAGAAGGTCATCAGCCGATGCACTCTGCGTCTCGCCGCTACACAATCGCATTCAACGGTGAAATATATAACTTCCAAACAATCCGTGATGAATTAGCAGGGAACGGGGTTCAGTTCCGTGGTCACTCTGATACGGAAGTCATGCTTTCCGCCTTTGAGGCCTGGGGAATTGAGGCAAGCATAGAGCGTTTCGTCGGTATGTTCGCCTTTTCGCTCTGGGATAGTAAGCAAAGAGAATTGTATCTCGTCCGTGACCGACTTGGCGAAAAACCATTATACTACGGCAATTTTGATGGACTCTTTGTTTTTGGTTCTGAGCTTAAAGCCACGACTGAACACCCGAAATGTCCAACAGACCTTGATCAAGAAGCGCTCGCCTACTACCTACGCCTCGGCTACGTGCCCGCTCCTTACTCTATTTTAAAAGGAATCCGAAAGCTCGACCCAGGCCATTTCCTTCGCTTCAAATTAGAATCACAGCAGATTTCCACACATTGCTATTGGGATCGCCGAGCCCTCTTGGAGCGACAGCAAGCTGCTACTGTGAAGTATACCGAAGACGATGCTCTCGAAGAGCTAGAGCGACTCCTCCGAGTTTCGATCCGTGAGAAGATGATTTCTGATGTCCCCCTTGGAGCCTTTCTCTCAGGTGGAACAGACTCCAGCCTCATCGTTGCCTTAATGCAACAAGAAAGCAGTACCGCAGTTAAAACCTTCACCATTGGCTTTGACGATCCAGTCTATAACGAGGCTGCGCACGCCAAGGAGGTAGCAAAACACATCGGCACAGAGCATACAGAATGGTATATCACCGCTGAGGATGCTCTTGCCACTGTACCGCTCCTTCCACAAATTTGCGACGAACCTTTTGCAGACCCTTCCATTATTCCGACCTACCTCGTCTCAAAGCTCACTCGTGAGCATGTCACGGTTTGCCTTTCAGGAGATGCCGGCGATGAACTGTTTGCGGGATACAACAGATATTACCTTAGCGCTTCACTTTGGAAGTACTTTTCACGCGTTCCGAAGAGTCTGCGAGGTCTCTTCGCACGATGTTTGCTTTCATCAAACCCTGCAACACTTAATCGCTTTGGGAGCATACTCTCACCGGCCGCTTCTCGCCTCGGTCGCAAAGGTGAGATGAACCATAAGCTCAAGAAAATTGCCGAGCTCCTCTCCTCAGATTCCGTTTATCAACTTTACGACGATATGTTTGCCCATTGGCAGGATCCAGCAGAACTGCTCGGCAAAGACTTCTCCTACGTACCTTTGCGCACACGAGCCCTGGGTAGCGAAGCTGCGCCTAGTCTGACAGAGAACATGATGTACATCGACCTCTGCACATATCTACCCGACAACATCCTGGTCAAGATGGACCGGGCGAGCATGGCAGTAAGTTTGGAAGGGCGTATTCCTCTCTTAGATCATCGCGTGGTTGAATTCGCCTGGTCATTGCCAATTGGGCTAAAATCACAGAAAGGTTCTTCGAAATATTTGCTGAAGAAGTTGCTTTACCAACATCTTCCAAAAGAGATGATGGACCGACCTAAGCGCGGTTTTGGTGTACCTCTAGCGGAATGGCTTCGAGGCCCGCTTAAGGATTGGGCAGGTGATTTATTAGCTGCCCCTCGATTGAATCGGCAAGGATTGTTTCAATCTGACTTGGTCGAAAAAATACTCAACGAACATCTCCGCGAGGAGAGAAATCACGCAGACAAGCTCTGGACAATTCTTTCGTTCCAAGGGTGGTGGGATGCTTATCAGTCTAAGCAGTAAGTCTGTAACTGTAGAGAAGAAGACCGAAGAAGAAAAAGGCTAGGCGTTTGCGACGCGAGCAGCGACCTCGTCAGACACACGAGCGACTTCTGGTAAGCCCTCAGCCTCAACGTTCTCTGAATTACTCACATACGTGCGAATCACAGCTTCGACTTGAAGGTCGTTCAAATGCGGAAGCTGCTCTCTTACGGCAGAAACCCACTCGAAGACATCGAGTCTTTGAGGCTTACGTCCGCGAACGATGAACACCTTCCTAAATTGTGAATTCGTTCGAAGCTCGGAACTGGAATAGAGCGACTCCGTAAGCTTCTCTCCTGGACGCAGTCCTGTATAGACAATCGGAATGTCTCGGCGACCATAGAGCGCAAGAAGCTTCTTGGCGACATCTACAATCTTAATCGGATTACCCATGTCGAGAAGATAGACTTCTCCTTTGTCGCCAAGGGTCCCCGCAGTCAGCACAAGGCGCACTGCTTCACGAATCGACATGAAATATCTCTCCATCTCAGGATGGGTAACTGTAATCGGTCCTCCCGAAAGAATTTGCTTTTTAAAGACTGGAATAACGGAACCCGCGCTGTTGATGACGTTTCCGAAGCGGACAACTGCAGTGCTCATTCCTCGAGCCTTTTCCCCCTTCGCCCCACTACCGTTCATCCCATTTACGGTTACTTCCTCAGCCGGAAGACCATCTGAATTACCAACCATTAACTCCGCAATTCGCTTTGTACAGCCCATGACACTTGAAGGGTCAACAGCCTTATCCGTCGAGATGAGAACAAAACGTTCTGCTCCGTAGCGTCGAGACACCTCGAGAAGGATTCGCGTACCAACGATGTTGTTCTGAAATGCTTCGTAGCAATTGGCCTCAAGCAGTGGAACGTGTTTGTAGGCTGCGGCATGAAAAACCATTTGTGGACGGTATTCAGAGAAGATCCGGTTCATTCGGTCTTTATCTTGAATCGTCGCAAGGCTGTAGATTTTCTTCACATCGCTCTTATCCCCTCGCAGCTCCTGCTGTATGGAGAAAAGATTATACTCGCACTTATCGACCAACACGATTTGAGAGGGGGCAAAAGTGATGAGCTGCCGAACAAGCTCTGAACCGATTGATCCACCAGCACCCGTTACAAGTACTCGTTTGCCGACAATAAGTGTTCGAATATCATCTTCGTGCTCGACGTCAGTTTCACGACTCAGCACCTGTTCAATTGTACGTGGGCTTTGCGGCTCAATATGCTCGTTGCATGCAATGTCCTCGAAGGACTGTAGACGCTTCAAGGGCAAATGATAATTCGCACAAACTTTCTCTATCTCTTGAAGCTTAATCGTCGATATTACTGGAATCGCGACAATAACAGCACCGACACGAGGGTTATGCTCAAGAAATTCAGAAAGTTCACTGGTAGGCCCGACAATCGGCACACCATGAATCGCAGAGCCACGTAGGGGCGCAGTGTCATCGAATAAAGCAACAGGACGATACTTAGTATTAGGAATTCCATGCAGGGTCTTAATAAGAAGATGACCGGAGACACCCGCTCCAACGACCACAATATCTCTTACTTCACCCCCGTCCTGGGATGCCTTCGAGAGATACTTCTCACAGCAAAGCCGGACAAGGAGTCGTGCGCCCATCGCGAATAGAATAGAGAGCGCAAATTCGAGAAACACCAAAGAACGCGGAAAACCTGGTATACGGATTATTCCGACTGCCGCAGCAAAAAGCAGAGAAGACAAGGCATGAGCCTTAACAATACGCACCGCTTCATTCGTAGAAACATAACGCCAGTAGCCACGATTTAATTCGTAATAGCTGTAGGCAATCGCACGAACGATACAGAGAACAATCAGAGGGATGCCAACATACTCGAAAGTAAATTTTTGATTTAGTTCAAAATCGAATCGAAGACCCAGCGCTAAACAGAAACTGAACGCCGTGAGAAAGATATTAAGGAGAAGCACAAGCGGCGTGTGAGCGCGCAAAACAATGCGCTGCAGACGAACAACAAAAGTTTGCAAATCAGATAATCGCAATTCTGCTATTTTCACAAAGTCACCTAACCACACCCACAAAATCGAAACACTAAGGTCCTTCATGTTAACTAAACATAAACGACTTCCAGCACCAGGAAATACCCTAGTTCTACAGAAATTTCAACTCTTTAGTAATAAAATAATGTTTCTTGAAATATTAAATAAATTGAGGGTCTTAGAGAACTTAGTTCTCTTATCCACCGCCTGAGGACGCCTAACTTTAGAGCAACCCGCGGTAATTGTATTCCTCGCATCGAGCCAAGCAGTGTCAAGCAGGTACCGAGCCCATTCACCGACAGTCGCTAAGGCAGTCCTCTTTGTCCTACTCTCTGACACGCGCTCAAAGCTTAGTCGAGGTAATTAAGTATCAGAGTGCTGATTCGCCCAAGGTCTTCTTCGCGCAGGGAGGAACCGGACGGCAAACAAAGTCCTTCAGCAAAGAGCTCCTCGCAGGTTCCATCACCAAAGTATTGATTCTCAGCAAACACAGGTTGCAAATGAAGCGGCTTCCAAAGCGGGCGAGACTCCACATTATGCTGCTCAAGATGAAGCCGAACGTCTTCTGCGGACTTACCTCCGGTTTTCGTGGGATCAACAAGTATACAGCTCAACCATCGGTTCGAAATACTAGCCTCCGGCTCGGCGAGCATTGAAATTCCGTCTCGCTTCGCCAAGTTATCAAGGTAGAACTGATAGTTTGCGCGCCGCGCCGCTACGTGACTGTCTAGTACCTCGAGCTGACCTCGACCGATCGCAGCAAGAATATTGCTCATACGATAGTTATAACCAATCACCGAATGCTGATAATGCGGCGCTGAATCACGCGCTTGCGTTGCCAGAAATTGCGCCCGAGCGAGTAGCTCTGAGTCATCACTCACGAGCGCACCACCACCTGAGGTGGTGATCATCTTATTGCCATTGAAAGACAGAACTCCAAGCACGCCAAAGGTTCCTAGCTTCCTCCCTGCATAAGAAGAACCAAGGCCTTCTGCAGCGTCTTCAATAATTGGGATATCATATTTTTCGCATACGGCCTGTAACTCACGAAACGAACAAGGCATGCCATAGAGATCGACAAGCACCGCAGCTTTCGGTTTCTTACCCTGCTTGACGCAGCTTTTTATTGCAGACTCTAAGTGCACTGGCGACATGTTCCAAGTTGAGCTTTCAGAGTCAACAAAGACTGGCTCCGCCCCGCAGTACTTAATTGGAGACGCACTCGCGACAAAGGTAAATGAGGAGACCAACACACGATCGCCTGGAGAAACGCCTAAGAGAAGGAGCGCGAGATGGAGTGCGGCTGTACCTGAACTAAGCGCCGCCGCCGCCTTGGCGCCGAGATAGGCCGCAAGCTCCTTCTCAAAAGCATCTAGCTGCGGCCCAAGCGGGGCGATCCAGTTGCTTTCGAAAGCTTGCCGTACGTAATCAAGTTCGGCCCCGCCCATATGCGGCGATGAGAGCCAAATTTTATTCTCATCACTCATGCCGAGTCCTCAGGTATCTCTTCTTGAGCGCCCCGTGAATGGCTGAGCGGTGAATGGCTGAGCGGTGAATGGCTGAGCTCTGAGCCCATAAACTCCCAGGTCACTTCAGAGGTAAACTCCACACCTCGCGCAAAGAGCACTTCTCGAATCGTCCACCATACAATCATGAGATCAAAGTCGAAACTCAGATGATCAACATAGAAAACGTCATAACGAAAACGATGACGCCAGTCTAGGGCATTACGGCCCTTGACCTGAGCAAGCCCCGTAATTCCCGGTAGGACCTCGTGACGTCTAAGCTGAGCGGACGTATAACGCGGTAAGTATCTCATCAATAGAGGACGGGGGCCGATGAGGCTCATATCGCCTTTGATGACATTTACTAATTGCAGAAGCTCATCAAGAGACGTCTTGCGAATAAACCTACCTACTCGAGTAACACGTTGCTCATCGGGCAGAAGTTGCCCCCTCGAGTCGCGCGCATCAGTCATGGTTTTAAACTTATAGATATTAAACGGGACGGAGTTCTTGCCAGGGCGCTGTTGCGGAAAGAATACGAGGCCACGATTCACGATTACTAAAATCGCACTCACACTCAAAATAAGAGGTGAGACAAGAAGAAGTGCTAGAGAGGCCACAAGAAAGTCGAGCGCACGTTT